>CAZDCN010000385.1:2284-3441 GCA_964503945.1 uncultured Caldilineales bacterium | reverse complement strand
GTTGAGCCCTCGGCCAACGCTGGCGCTGAGAAGGTCTCCGCAGACGAGGCTAACGGCTATTTACGGAACAGTTACGTCTCCGCAAAAATGCAGTCATTGACAGGAGATCGGGCGGGGTGTATACTGGAATTGACACCATTCGCTGCTCGGGCATGACACCACCGCGCTTTCCTTATCAGCCGGGGCCGAAAAGCATGAGGTCAGTCGATGCCGCCGCGTCTTCATGTCGTCATGTTGGGGCGATTCGAAATTTGGGAGGAGACGCCCAGGGCCGAGGGCGGGAAACGTCGCGCGCTGTCTCTGCCCGCGACCGCCAAATCCCAATCTCTGCTGGCTTATCTGCTGTTGAATCGGGGGCGGCGGCTGAATCGCGAGGCTCTGGCCGAGATGTTCTGGCCCGGACGCCCCCTTCACCGCGCCCGACGTTCCCTGTCCACCGCGCTGTGGCGCATCCGGCGCTGTTTCGAACCGGTGGATCCGTTGGAGTCCGACCATCAATCGGTGCAATTCCTCTTTCCCGGCCCGGTTCAGGTGGATGTGGAGGCCTTCGAATCTGCGGTGAGGGGAGTCACGAGCACGGCGGCTTTGCAACGGGGTGTGGACCTGTATGAGGGGCGGTTTTTGCCGGGATGTCATGATGATTGGGTAGTGCATGAACGCGACTGGCTTCAGGCGCTCTACCAGAATGCGCTTCTGCAGGTGATGGCGGAGCATGAAGCCGCGGGGGATGCCAGGGCCGCGTTGGAGATGGCGTTGCGGGTGTTGGACATGGACGCGTGCAACGAAGCGGCCCATCGCGCGGCCATGCGGGCCTATGCTTGCCTGGGGCAACGATCCGCGGCTCTGGCCCAATACCAACATTGTGAAAAGGTCCTGGCCCGTGAGCTGAATGTCGCGCCCTCCCGGGAAACCGTGGTCCAATACCGGGCATTGCTGGCCCAACCCGATGCAGAAGCGCAATCCGAACATGCCTCCGGGATTCTGGCGACTGCTCCGCCACGGCCAACCCGGTTTCTTATGGCGGAGGAGGGCGAGACCATGCCGCGCATGGTGGGGCGAGAACAGGAGCTGGCATGGTTGGAAGCGCGCTGGCGGGAAGCCTCCCTGGGAGATGGCCGCGTCCTCTTCCTGGCCGGTGAGGCGGGCGTCGGCAAAAC
>CAZDCN010000385.1:0-2184 GCA_964503945.1 uncultured Caldilineales bacterium | reverse complement strand
CTCATGGATGACTTGCAATGGGCGCATGACGCCACCTTGGTCTGGCTGCCCATGCTGGCCCGTGAGCTTTCTTCGACGCCGTTGATGCTGGTGGGCGCGTATCGCATTGAGGAGATCGCGCCGGGCGATATGCTGGCTCGCATCCTCGCGAACCTGGAGGCAGAACATCGGGCGGAGACCATGCGGCTGCAACGCCTGTCACAGGCCCATCTTGCGGAATGGCTGCAGGGGCTGGACCACGACATCATCGCCCGCATCCATCGCCACACCGAGGGCAATCCCTTCTTCGTCCAGGAGACGATGCGCACCTTGGTGCAGCAAGGGTTGGCGCAGCAAGTGAATGGGGGATATCGACTCACCGAGGAGGGTTTTGCGCTGCCTCTGCCCGACTCGGTGCGCCAGGCCATTGCCATACGCATGGATGGGTTGACGCCGGCCGCCCGGCAGGGACTGGGCGTCGCGGCGGTCATCGGGCGTATGTTCGACCTGGATGTTTGGATGCAGGTGTGGGGCGTGGGGGAGGAGAAGGCGTTGGAGTCCCTGGATGAACTGCTGCGGAGCCACCTGTTGCAGGAAGGGAAGCGCGCTTTCGCCCGGAGTTATGAATTCGAGCATCATCTCGTGCGGGAGACCGTTTATCAGGCGCTTCCCAAAGGACGGCGTCGGCAATTGCATATCGCTACGGCGCAAACGTTGAAGCGCTTGCGCGGGGGGGAGCCGGGGTTGAGTGCGGAGATCGCGTTCCATTATCTGCGGGCCGGGGTCGCGCCACGGGCCCGACCGTGGTTGCTGCTGGCCGGGGATCAGGCCGTGGATGTGGCGGCCACAGGCGAGGCCCTGGGATTTTACAAGCGGGCGCTGCTGGAATTCCCACAGGATGAGGCGAATCGTTTCGAGCGGGCCGTGTTGGAGCGAAAAATTGGGGAGACGCATTTCCGCCGGGGCGAATACGAGGAGGCTGAAACGCATCTGCTCCAGGCGCTGAATTTGCTGGATCAACCCTTCCCTACCGAGGGATTTTCATTGCATCGGGCGGTGAGCGCGGCCCTGGCTCACCAGACCGGGCATCGGCTCATCCCCATCGCCCTGCGCGTGCACAAAAGGTCCCCAACTCCGGCCCTGCGAGAGGAGGTGGCCGCGTACACATCGCTGGGTTGGATTTACAGCCTGCAATCCCGTTACGAAGCCTATCTGCTGGTGTCTCTGCGGGCGCTGAATCGATCGGAGGACGCTCGATATCCTCGCGGGATCGCCGTGGCCGCCACCGCCTTGGGCATCGCCATGGATTTCATGGCCCGATATGGGATGGCTGCGCGATTCCACAACCAGGCCCGGGCCGTGGCAGCCGCGCTGGAACAACCCGCGGACGCCGGTTTCGTGGCTTTCGGTCAGGCCTACCACGCCTATCTCACCGGCGACGAGCCCACCATGCTGGCCCAGGCGACGCTGGCCGCGCAACGATATCGTCAGGCTGGGGACGCCCATCGTTGGGCTCTTGCCCGGGTGCTGCAAGCTTATGTGCTGGCCTATCGGGGGCTGCTGGATGAGGTGATAGCCATCGGCCGGGAGTTGGTGGCCGCGGGGCAAGAGATGGAGGACGCCGCGGCTCGGTGTGGGGGCGAGGGATTATTGCTTACGGCGGCTCGATGGCGCGGCGAATGGGAGAAAGCCCTGGAACATGGTCGGCGGGCTGTGGCGCTGGCCGAGGCCATTCCCGACAACATGAGCCTGGTGGAACATTTGGCGGGCGTGGCCCGGTGCCTGCTCCGGCTGGGGAATTGGCCGGAGGCGTGGGACGTTCTGTCGCGCGCGCACGAGACCGCCGTCCTCCACGATGTCATGGGGGATTCGCTCAGTCATGTCACCGTGGCTGCGCTGGAGGCGGCCCTTTGGGCCGTCGAGCATCAGCCTGAGTCCCGCACCCGGTGGCTAACCCAGGCGAAAGCATCCCTGACCGAGGCTCGCAAACAAGCCCGCGTCTTTCCTCCCGCCCGGTCCGAAGTGTGGCGGCTGTGCGCTCGCTACGAGTGGCTGTGCGGGCGGCCCGACGCGGCCCGGACATGGTGGGAAAAGAGCCTGGAACAGGCGGATGCCTCAGGCCACGAGCTGGATTGGGCCGTCACCGCTTTCGAGATGGGGTGGCGTCTGGGGATGCCCTCGTTGTGGTCTCAGGGGCGGGCGCGG
>CAZDCN010000384.1:0-3478 GCA_964503945.1 uncultured Caldilineales bacterium | reverse complement strand
AATCTCGCCATCATGGAGGTCATCCACGAAGCTCTGGAGAAGACAGACCTTCCCCAGGATGCGGTTCAATATATCGATAACCCCGACCGGGCCATGGTCGGGCATCTGCTCAAGCTGGACAAATATGTGGACATGATCATCCCGCGCGGGGGTGCGGGTCTGCATGAATACTGCCGCCAGCACAGCACCATCCCTGTGATCACAGGCGGCATCGGCATTTGTCACATCTTTGTGGATGCCAGCGCAGATCTGAAACAGGCCGTGCCCATCATCCATAACGCCAAAACCCAACGCCCCAGCGTATGTAACGCCCTGGACACCCTTCTGGTGCATGAGGCAGTGGCCGAGACGCTGCTCCCGAAGGTGGTGGACAGGCTGGCCCAGGATGGCGTCACCTTTCGGGCGGAGGCGCGGGCCCTGGCGCTTGTGGGGGATCATCCCGCGGTGCAACCCGCCGGGCCCGACGATTTCGATACAGAATGGCTTTCCCTGGTCCTCAGCCTGCGAGTCGTCTCCGATC
Source organism: uncultured Caldilineales bacterium (assembly GCA_964503945.1). Lineage (GTDB taxonomy): Bacteria > Chloroflexota > Anaerolineae > J102 > J102 > M2005. The sequence goes on along the minus strand of CAZDCN010000384.1, from coordinate 2,958 downwards.
TGGACCAGGCCCTGGACCACATCGACCAGCACAGCACCCATCATTCCGATAGCATCCTCACCAACGACTGGGGCCACGCGCAGCGTTTTCTGGATGAGGTGGACAGCGCCGCGGTGTATGTCAACGCGTCCACCCGCTTCACCGACGGCTCGCAACTGGGCCTGGGCGCGGAGGTGGCCATCAGCACGCAGAAGCTTCACGCCCGGGGGCCCATGGGCCTGAAGGAGCTAACCACCTACAAATGGATCATCCTGGGAGAGGGGCATGTCCGGCCTTGACCGCTGGCTGGATGAAGCCAAAACTCGCTGGGAGGCGTTGCGCGTCCAGTTGACGCGGCTGACGCCCGCGCCAGTTGCGCCGGATCAGCTCGCGTCGGAGGATGCCACGGCGCGTTGGCGGGCTGTGCGCGCGTTGGTTCAGCGGCCCCGCGCGGATCTTTTGCCCCAACTGCTGGCTCTGACGGGGGATGATGACGCGATGGTGCGCGCATCTGCGGTGGATGCGCTGGTTTCCTGGGGCCCGACCGTGGCGCTGGAGTCCATCCGTCAGGCGTTGGCCCAAGCGCCCGAGCCTCCCCAGGCGACGGCGTTGCTGGAAGCCCTGGCCCGCCTGCCCGATCCCGCCAACCGCGCGGCCATCACGCCCTGGCTGGACCACAGTGAGCCCGGAGTGCGGGCCGCGGCTTTCATGGCCCTGGCCGCGCTGGGAGAGGATGACGATTTGCCCGTGCTGCGTCGGGCGCTGAAGACAGGGGATTTGGTCATGCAGCGGGCCATTCTGGCCGCGTTATGCGCGCCGGGCGCAGAGGATCTGGCCCAGCGCGCGGCCAGCTCGAACGATCCGGTGTTACGCCAGCGCGGGGAACAGGCCCTGGCCCGCATCCATCGCGCGCAAACAGCCCAAACCACTCACCCGCGAAAACATGCCAATGATGATTGAAGAACAAGCCGTTTACGACGCCCTCCGCACCGTCTATGACCCGGAATTTACCATGGACATCGTGGAACTGAACATGGTGAAGCGGGTGCGCATCGAGGGGACGCGCGTTGAGGCGGATCTGGTTCTGACCACGCCCTTCTGTCCCCTGGCGCCCTTCATCAAACTCAAGGTGGAACGCGCCATCAAAGGGGCCATCCCCGAAGTGACCGAGGTCATCACGAATATCCTGGATGAAAAATGGGACCCGCCCGAGGCGTTGGGGCCTATGGAGATCGTGTATCCTGATTTCGTGCATGTGCAGGAGACCTGACAGGTCCCTGCCGATAAGTGTTGGTGAAGTCCATTTCGCCGGGAGGCGAATAGCCCGTGGGGGACGCGCTCTTGCCTGGGACCTGTCAGGTCAGGGGTCGAAAGTGAGCCCAGCGATTTCGCTAAAATCAATCCGCGTCATGTGCCCCAGGATAAAGGAATCGAGGTCAGAAAACCAGCCAAGTGCGGTTTCCCTTTTCAATCGGGTGGGTTTTTCGGTGAAAAAGAGGTGATAGGAGGTGTAAGGCCAGTCCCGAAAATCATCGACCAGGCCATGGTGCTGTGCATTGCGATGGATGTAAACCAGCAGCATTTTGAAGTAGCCCACGGATTCAACTTCTTTTCTGCCAAAGGGACGCTGAAAAAGCGGGCCGGTGCGGCCATATTTGAGGTTGTAATGCCGGGCGTACGCGTTGAGAAGATTGGCGACATGGAGGCTGGGCGGACGCGGCTGAGTGGGTTGGCCCGGAAGCTCCTGCTCGTGAGGAGCTTTGGTGCGAAGGAGAAAATGCGCGTGATTCGGGAGCAAGCAGAAAGCAAAGGTTTCGGCGATGGGTTCAATGTGCTTGGCGTATAGTCGCAGGAAGTGATGGTAATCGCGCGTTTGCTTGAATAGGGACAGGGGCTTGATCGCGTGAATGTAGATATGGTAGACCGTGTCAAGCAGAAGCGCTTTTGGGGAGCTCATAATCCTTCTCTTCCCCGACCTGACAGGTCGCTGCCAATGCGTCCTCACATCGCCCGACTCGTCGGAAAGCAAAAGCGTTGATTGCGGAGCCTGCCGCGGGCGACCTGTCAGGTCGCGCTTTCGCGCACCTTCGCCATAATCGCCTCGGTCATGGCCTCGATCTCCTTCTGCACCCGGGCCACGACCTCATCCACGGGCACGAGGGAGATCTCTCTTTCGGCCCGGCGCTTCAGTTCCACGCCGCCCTTCTTCAGCGAACGCCCGCCCACGGTCAGGCGCAGGGGAATGCCGATGAGGTCTGCGTCGTTGAACTTCTCGCCCGGGCTGGGCTCGGCGCGATCGTCATACAACACCTCCACCCCGGCATCCTGCAAGGCCTGATAGAGCTGCTCCGCCACTTCGTAGCCGCCTTTCAGGGCCACGATGTGGACCTGGTAAGGCGCGATGGTCATGGGCCAGATGATGCCGTAGTCGTCGTGATGCTCCTCCACCACGCTGGCCATGAGGCGTCCCACGCCGATGCCATAGGAGCCCATAATCACGGGCTTGCGCTGGCCGTCCTTATCCTGGAAGAGCGCGCCCATGGCCGCGCTGTAGCGGGTCCCCAGCTTGAAGATATTGCCCACCTCCACCCCGCGCACGCTGCGCAGGGGCGCGCCGCATTCGGGGCAGGCGTAGCCGTCGGCCGCGGCCACGATATCCGCCACGATATCCGCGGTGAAATCTCGGCCATAATTCACATTCAGATAGTGGTAGCCCTCTTCGTTGGCCCCGGCCGCGAGGTTGGGTGACTTCGCCGCCAGATCATCCACCACCACGATGACGTTCTCCCGCCGGATGCCGATGGGCGAGCCGTAGCCCGGCTCCGCGCCGATGGCCCGGATCTCCTCCTCGTGGGCCGGGCGCAGCTCCTTGGCCTTGACCGCATTGGTCAGTTTGGTCTCGTTCAGCTCCATGTCGCCCCGCACCACAGCAAAGACGAACGTCTGCACATCCTCCTGGCCCTCGGTGATGGTGGCCGC
>CAZDCN010000383.1:0-3488 GCA_964503945.1 uncultured Caldilineales bacterium | reverse complement strand
TAATCACCCAAGGAGCAGAGCTCTTTGGCAATCAGTGCATCGTCGTGGCTATCGATGCTAAACAGCGCGACTTTGGACGTTGGGAGGTGGTGGTGCATGGCGGGCGCAAGCCCACGGGTCTGGATGTGGTGGCCTGGGCCAAGGAAGTGGTCGCCCGCGGCGCCGGCGAGATCTTGCTCACCAGCATGGATCGGGATGGCGCTCAAACAGGCTACGACATCCCCCTGCTGAAGGCCGTGACCGCTGCAGTGAATGTGCCCGTCATCGCCAGTGGCGGCGCGGGCAAGCCCGAGCATTTCCTCGAAGCCCTGACCACTGGCGGCGCGGACGCGGCCCTGGCCGCCAGCCTTTTTCACTTCGAGCAACTCAGCATTCCCGAACTAAAAACATTTTTACGGGCAGCGGGCCTGCCCATTCGTCCTGTTCAAACCCCCATTCCCCTTCTGTAAACGGTGTCATCATGGCAAAAGAGCTACCATCAACCACAGACATCCTCATCATCGGCGGCGGCGTGATGGGCGTCAGCGCCGCCTATCATCTCGCCCGACGCAAAGCCGGACGCATCCTCCTGCTTGAGAAGCAACCCTTCCTGGGCCAGGGCGCCACGGGAAAATGCGCTGGCGGCATCCGTCATCAATTCTCCACCGAGGTCAACATCCGCCTCTCCATCCTCAGCATCCAGATGATGGAGCGCTTTCCCGAGGAAATGGAGCAAGACATTGACCTCCATTTTGTGGGTTACCTGTTTTTGCTCAGCTCTGAGGAGCAAATGGCGGACTTTCGGCGCAACGTGGCCTTGCAACGCAGCCTGGGCATCGAAACGGAGATTCTAGATCGAGAGGAAATCGCCCGGCGTGCGCCGTTGATCAATTTGGATGCAGAACCGGTAATCATTGGCGGCACAAATTATTATCGGGATGGGTTAGCTGATCCCAACTCGATAGTCCAAGGCTATGCGAAACAAGCCCGTCGGCTGGGCGTAGATATCCATGCCGAGACGCCTGTGCGTCGCATTCTGCGCCAAGGCGACCGCATCATCGGCGTTGAAACTGCGGACGGACAGCGCATCGAGGCGGGCGTCACCCTGCTGACCGCGGGCCCGTGGTCGGGCAAACTGGCCGCCACCGCCGAATTCAACCTGCCCGTCGTCCCCCTGCGCCGCCAGATCGTGGTCACCCGCCCCATGGGCATCCCCCGAGACATGCCATTCATCATCGATTTCGCCCAGAGCCTCTACTTCCACTACGAAAGCGGCGGTATCCTCACCGGCATGAGCAACCCCAACGAGACGCCCGGCGAAAAAGAAGATGTAGACCAGGATTGGACACTATTCCATTTGGAAAAAGCCATCGAGCGTTTCCCCCTGCTAGAACAGGCCCAGTTGCTGACACAATGGGCCGGTCTATACGAAGTCACCCCCGACCATCAAGCCATCATCGGCAAACTGCCCCTGGAGGGATTTTACACCTGCACCGGCTTCAGCGGGCACGGCTTCATGCACGGGCCGGTGTGCGGCCTGCTCATGGCTGAAGAGATCCTGGATGGCCGGACCCAAACGGTGAATATCGACGCCCTGCGCTACGAGCGATTCCTCACGCAGGAGCTGCAACCTGAGAAAAACGTGGTTTAATGCCCAACCCCAATCGCAGACTCCTTCCCATCCTTCTCCTCGCCCTGGCCATTTTACTGGGGATGAGCGTAACCGCCTGGGCGCAAGACGAAGGCCCACATCGCGTCTTCCTTCCCCTGGCGATGCCCGCCCCCACATCATGCTCGCCCACAGGCGCGCGCTACGCGTCCCTGCCTGTGAATCCGCCGCCCACCGACATCCCCGCCGCCAAACACCCCGACCTCAATCTGGCGTTACGTGGCTACGCGCAAGCCAATGCGCCCGCCGCTTACATCTGGATCAACGGCCCCACCGATCCCGGAGCGCCCCTGCTCAGCACGCTCTTTGCTCCCGCTCGACAACCGAACATCGAATCCGCGGCTCGGGTGTATGACTGGGATTGGGCGCAGAACCGCCGCGGCGCGCCCATCGCTGACCCGCCGGTCACCCTCATCACCCTGGACGCGCGCCCCAGGGAATTACTCTATCTGCCCGATTCGGGTTATGACTTGGGGCAGGGATACGAAGCCCTTGTGCTCTACGCCGAACATCATCGCATTACCCTGAAGTACACCCGAGAGGACAATGTGGTCTGGGGCTACACCCTCCATCTGGAGTCAGTTTGTGTGGACCCAACCCTGCTGGCGCTGTATCAACAGTTGGACGCGGCGGGGCGGATGCAGTTGCCCGCGCTGCGAGCGGGGCAGCCCTTTGCCCACGCCCTCCATAAGCCATTGGCCATCGCCATTCGGGATACGGGCAAATTCATGGACCCCCGGTCCATTAAAGATTGGTGGCGTTAAAGCGCCGGGCGTGCTCCCCCGCCAGCAGGGCGCTGGTCTCGAAAAAGCCGTAAGTGCGGCGCAGAGGCCCATAGCGCCGCCGCACCAGCTCGCCCCAACGGCCGCGGGCAAACTGCCACAGCATCCCTTCCATCTCCTCGATGCGCTCCAACACCTGACCCGGCGTGACAGGCGCGGGGATGTCCGCATAGGTGGGGGGCCGATGGTAATTGTGAGGGAAGGTGACCGATTCGGAAGGAAGGCGCGGGAGTGCGGCCAGGGCGACGATGGCCATGCCAAAGGCCAGAAGCTGGCCTCGCACGCGTTCCAAGGCCAGGTTGAACTCCGCCTCACTTTCACTTTCTAGAGCCAATCCCAGCTCTCGGCTCAGCGCATCCCAGTCAAGAAGGACGCGTTCCAACAAATAACGCGTCTCGCGTCTGTCGGTAATCTGCCTCGCACGCACGCTCAATACGAATCCTTCCCGCACCTGGGCCAGATAGTCGCGAGCTTGGTGCAAGATCGCCAGCGAGACGCGATCCCGCCGCCCGCGGCCCTGTTCCTTTCCCAAGTCGGTTTGCAGATGCATGGCCAGCCACTTCGTTGTAGCGTCGGCCACTTCAGCAATTGCGACAAAGTCGCTGACATCGCCATGAAGGGTCATGTCTCGCCTCCTGAAGTGGATTGTTGCACGTGGCAAGCCTCGAATGAAATTATAACCCGATTTTGCTTGTTCCCCAAAAAGATTCTGAAAAAGAGATCATCCCAGTATTTATCGCACTATCCCCAAATCGAACCAAGCGTGATGCGCGTGGGACCTCCGCAGATCCACGCGCATCACGCGTCATGTGGCTGTCTCAATACGCCCGGCCGCGGCCGCCCAGACGCTTCACATGCTCAGGATCGTAGGCGTCGCCGAATCGGGTCTTGGGCATGGTCGCCTTCTTGGCCATGAGCTCCTCGTACTCATCATCGTCCACCATGGCTACGATACGAGCGATGCTCGATTCGCCATCCACAAAGCGCCAGGGGAAGCAGGCCACCTGCACCCGACGGTTCACCAACAGATCGATGTCGCCGCCCACGCATTCGGCGTG
>CAZDCN010000382.1:0-3492 GCA_964503945.1 uncultured Caldilineales bacterium | reverse complement strand
AGCCCGGAGCTTCAGCTCCGGGTGATCTTGCGCAGCTTCACCTGCGACTTGCCACTTGCCACCAATTTCATCGGCATCGGCGGGCCGCCGCCTGTGTCGCCTGCTCCCGGTTTATGCTATAATGCACTGTCTGACGTCATCCAGCGCGATGGACACGCCCCTTTGCAAAAAACAACTCCTTCCTAACGCCCGCATCCAAACGCTTATGGACATCACCCAACTGACCCAAATGGTCACCTGGCTCGACGAACAGCATCGTCGGGACCGGGAAGAACTGAGCAAATTGCAACAACGCGTCGAGGCCCAAACCAACACCATCCAGGAACAGGCCCGCCGCATCAAAACCCTGGAAACGCAACTCTCCGCCGCGCGCATGCAGCTTGGCCGCTTCGATCAAATCGACGAAGCCATGCAGAATATGCGCAACGAACTCGCCATCATGGTCAACAGCCAGGGGGAGGAGCTGAGCAAAACGCGGCGGGAGCTGGAACAGGCCCGAATGACCGACCGTCAGGCCCTCTCCCGCGCCATTGCCGAAGTGCGCAAGGAACTGGGACGGCTGCGTTCCATCGAGGAGGAGCAGAAGATCCGCAAGGCCGAAGTACAGCGCCTGAGCGAGCTCACCATCGCCCTGCGCCACGACTTCACCAACCTGAATAAGGACATCGATGAGCGCACCCGCGGCCTGCCCTATCTCATCGAACAGCGCAATCACGACAACCGCCGCATCGCTCAGCTTCAGCAGGAAAACATCGAGCTCTTCAAACGTCTGGATGCGGCCGCCAACAAGCTTCAGGCCCTGGAGTATAAACTGCAAAAACTCGAGGGCAGCGTGCAACCCATCCCCGAGACCATCGAGGACCTGAAACGCACCCAGGCCCAGTTCATCGAATCGCTGAAGCTGGCCGACGCCGACCGCCAGCGGCAGATGGCGGAATGGCAGGAGGCCCTGGAAGCCCAGTTCGCACTCATCGAAGACCAACGAAAGCGCTTCACCGAGATCGCGGCCATGAAGGATGAAATCCGGCGGGCGCTGGTGGACCTGGAGAAGTTCCGCGAGACCTTGCAGCGAGAACAGGAGCAGGTGGCCGCGCTGCAGCGTCTGGCGGAGGAGCGGATGAAGAAGGAGATGGAGACCTTCCTGGCGGACAACGAAAAGCGCTGGAAGAAGCAGCTACTGGAATGGCAATATCGCTGGGACCGCCAGGATCAGATCAACGCGTCCGTCAATGACCGCTTCCCCGTCATCCAGCGGCAGATCGACCAGGCCGAAGAGGTCCTGCAATTGCTTTGGCAAGTTCTGGATGAACAGAGCCGGGCGAGTTTGCGCTCCGCCCAGCAATGGCTGGCGGAAATCCAGAAATCTGCGGACGCCCGCGAGGCCATCTTCCGCAAATACAAGGAAACCGAACAACCAGCATAAACCCGCCAACGCCATACCCTTTGAAGCCCATGAAAGTCATCGCCACCGCCGGGCATGTGGACCACGGCAAATCCACCCTCATCCAGGCCCTCACGGGCATCGATCCCGACCGCCTGGCCGAGGAAAAACAGCGGGGCATGACCATCGACCTGGGCTTCGCCTGGCTCACCCTGCCCGATGGCGAGCCCGTGGGCATCGTGGATGTGCCCGGCCATATCGATTTCATCAAAAACATGGTGGCGGGCGTGGGCGCGGTGGATGCGGCCCTGCTGGTGGTGGCCGCGGACGAGGGCGTCATGCCTCAGACCCACGAGCATCTGGCCGTGCTCGACCTGCTGGGCGTGCCCCGAGGCGTGGTGGCGCTGACCAAGATCGACCTGGTGGAGGAGGAGGGTTGGCTGGAGCTGGTGGAGGAGGAGTTGCGAGAGGAGCTGCAAGGCTCCTGTCTGGCCGATGCGCCCATCGCGCCTGTTTCCGCCGTCACCGGCCAGGGGTTGGACGCGCTGCGGCAGGCTCTGGCCGAAGTTCTGGCCCAGGCGCCTCCTCATCCCACCCAAGGCCCGCCCCGGCTGTTCATCGATCGGGCTTTCAGTATGGCCGGATTCGGCACCGTGGTCACGGGCACGCTGAAGGAAGGGATGTTGCGCGTGGGCGATGAGGTCATCATCGAACCGGGCGGACTCAAAACCCGCATCCGCGGCCTGCAATCCCACAAACAGCGCATCGAGACCGCGCTGCCCGGCTCCCGGGTGGCGGTGAACCTGACGGGCCTGCATCCCAGCCAGCTTCACCGCGGCCAGGTGCTGACCACGCCCGGCCGGGTGAAGAGCTCCAAGCGGGTGGATGTGCGCCTGCAAGCGTGGGAGGATGCGCCCGCCATCCTTCGCCACAACATGGAGGTCACCTTCCACAGCGGCTCCGCCGAAACCATGGGTAAGCTGCGTCTGCTGGAGAGTGACGATCTTGCGCCCGGCGAAGCGACCTGGGCGCAAATCGAACTGCGGGACCCGGTGGCCGTCAGTCGCGGGGACCGCTTTCTCATTCGTCGGCCCTCGCCCAGCGCCACCCTGGGCGGCGGCGTCATCGTGGACCCTGCGCCCCGGCGACGGCATAAGCGCCGCCGGCCCGAGCTCTTCCGCCGCTTTGAGGCCTTGCTGCGCAACGACCCTGTGGAGCTGGCCGCGCTGGTTATCGATGAGCAAGGGCCCATCCCCCCCAACGACATCGCCGCCTCCTTACAGCTCGCTCCCGACCAGGCCGAGGCGGCCCTGGCCGAGCTGCGCTCCTCGGGCCGGGCCTGGCCCCTGGGCGACGACCTGCCCCACCTGCTCAGCGACCCCGCGTGGGAGCGTCTCACCGCCCGGATGCAGCGCATCCTCCGCGCCTATCATCGGGAACATCCCGCCTGGCTGGGCATGCCCCGGGACGCGCTCAAGGGCCGCCTGGAGCCCCGGGATGGTTGGAGCGTGCGCGTATTCAACGCGGTCATCCAACGGGCCCTGAGCCAGGGCGTCCTCCGGGAGCATCGGGGCTTCCTGGCATTGGCCGACTTCCAGCCCCGCTTCACGCCCCGGCAGCAGCAGGCCGTGGACGCGCTCCTGGCCCGGTTCCGGGCCCAGCCCTTCACCCCGCCCTCCTACAAACAGGCGCTGGAAGCCCTGGATGACGAAACCCTGACCGCGCTTTTGCAGCGGGGCGATCTGGTGCGCGTCGGGCCCGATGTCCTCTTCCTGCGCGAAACCTACGAGGAGATGCTCCAGCGCACCCTCGACTATCTGCAAAGTCACGGCCAGATCACCGTGGCCCAATGCCGCGACCTCTTCGGCGCCAGCCGCAAATACATCCTCGCCTTCCTGGAACATCTCGACCGGGAGCGCATCACCCGCCGCGAGGGCGATTACCGCGTGCTGCTTCGTAAATAGACGTTGGCGTCGTTGGCGGAGACCTTCTCTTAGCCAGCGTTGGCCGAGGGCTCAACGACGTCATGCGTAAAACGTAAAACGTGAGGCGCTTGCGCATTACGCATTACGAAATTGGCCGCCCGCGCTAGGTTGGCCTGCACATTTTCG
>CAZDCN010000381.1:0-3509 GCA_964503945.1 uncultured Caldilineales bacterium | reverse complement strand
TAGTAGGTGGCGTTGTCCTCGCCCTTGATGGCGAACACGGGGATGTCGTAATCTCGCACCAGCACCGCGGCGATGTCATCCTGGGTGGAGAGGGGGTTGGACGCGGTGAGGACCACGTCTGCGCCGCCCGCCTTCAGGGTCTTCATCAGGTTGGCGGTTTCGGAGGTGACGTGAAGGCAGGCGGCGATGCGCACGCCCGCCAGGGGCTGCTCTTTGATGAAGCGTTCTTCGATGAGCTTGAGGACAGGCATTTCCTTCGCAGCCCAGTCCATGCGCAACCGGCCCTTGTCGGCCAGGTTGATGTCTTTGATGTCGTAGTTTTTGGCGGTCATGTAGGACTCCTGAGTGATGAGATTTTCTAAGTAGAGAGGATGTTGTGTTTAATTTGTTTGGCGATTGATAATGAATGATTAAGGATTAAAGATTAAAGAAGGATTTAATCATCAATCATGAATCATCAATCCATTTTCTTCTGACAGCATGTTTCCAAGATGGGCAGGTCGCCGTAGTTCTCCCGCACCCGGGCCAAGAATTCCTCCCGGGTGTAGCGGTGGTTCTGGGTTCCCATGCGTTCGATGACGTAGACCGCGGCGCTGTTGCCCAGCTTGAGGGTGGTCTCCCAGTCGTAGCCCGCGTTCAGGCCCACCAGCAGGCCCGCGCGGAACGCGTCGCCCACGCCCGTGGGCTCCACCACAGCCTCGGGCTGGGCCGCGGGGACGTGGATCTCGCCCTCGCGGGTGAGGACGCTGGCGCCATCGGGCCCGCGGGTGACGACAATGGCTTCCACAAAGTCCAACAATCCGGCCTCACTCAATCCCGACAACTTCTTGGCCATCTCCAGCTCATAGTCGTTGACCGCAAGCACGGCCGCGCCCTGCAGGCTGGTCATGAACTCATCCCGAGAGATGCGGGCGAGCTGCTGGCTGGGGTCGTAAACGAAGGGAACGCCCATGTCGCGGCAGGCTTCCGTATGGTTGACCATGGCCGCGGGGTCATCGGGGGAGATGATGACCCAATCGATGGTCTCCGCTCCCACCTGCCGCAAGTCGATCTCCCGAGCTCGGGCCATGGCGCCTGTGTGGAAACTCGCGATCTGGTTGTGAGCCAGGTCGGTGATGACGCTGAAGGTGGCGGTGAATTCGTCGGGGTGGACGCGAACGAGGGAGGTGTCCACGCCCACGCTCTCCAGCCATTGGCGATAATCCTCGAAATCGAGGCCCGCGGCCCCCACGATCCGAGGTCGCTCGCCCAGCAGGGCCAGATTGTAGGCGATGTTGGGCGCGGTGCCCCCGCGATGGCGTTCCTTGGCGTCCACCAGAAAGCTGACGGAGAGCTTGTCCTGGCCGGGAAGGATGTGGTCTTTGAAGTAGCCCGGGAAGCGCATGAGGTAATCCCAGGCGATGGAGCCGGTGACGAGAATGGACATGAGATAGCTGGGTAAAAAGCGTTGGCGATGTGAATTGATTTTTGAGGCCCCGTTGGGCCGAGGGTGCAAAGGCGTGATGCGTCAGGCGCAAAACAGGAAGCCCTGCGCATCACCTACACCGAATTGGCCGCCCGTTTTCGGGGGGCTTGCCGACATCCATTGCGTCTATGTCGCTATCGTATCGATAAATTCGATGAATGCATTCAAATCGGGCATCGTTGCATCCGCGGCCCGACTTACGGCGTCGGACCGGGGGCGGATGGCCAGGGCGTAGCCTGTCTGTTCGAACATGCGGATGTCGGTGTCGGAATCGCCCACAGCCAGCACTCGGGCGGGGTCTGCGCCCCAGCGTCGGATGATCTCCCGGACCAGGGGGCCTTTGCCGCCGTAGGGGACGCGCACGGTCATGCGGCCGACCAGACGCCCGTTGTCTCGGTGGAGGATGTTGGCCCGCCACTCGGCCGCGCCCAAGTCGTCGGCCACGTCTTCCACGTTCAGGTCGAAGCCCGAGCTGAGGAGGACAAAGGGGATGCCGCGTTGCTGCAGGCCGCGGGCTGCTTCGAACGCGCCGGGCGTGTAGGGCGTGCTGCGCAACACGCGCTTCACCTCCGCCACGGAACGCCCCCGCCAGGACCAGGCGTCGAGCTGGGCGAACTCGTGGTAGGTGATATATCCCTGCCGGAAAGCTTGAAAATGGCGTTGGCCCGCGGCTTCCGTGCCGAAATGACGGTGAAGAAGCATGTAGGGATCGACGACCTGCTTGAGGACGCCGTCCACATCGAAGATGACGAGATCGATGGGCATGGGCAATGAAAAACGCGCCCGGAGGCGCGTCATGGTCGAAGACTGAGCGATTGCTCTCATCTTTCAGGCGTGCGCCGCCTGCCGGAATTGGCACCAGTGCCGCCCGTCAACGGGCGGACGGTTGCCGGGGAGTCATCGGGCCGGTCCCTCGTCCCCTCTGGATGAGAATCCAGTCGAGTATGGGTTTTTCAGGTGCAATTGGGCAGTTTAGCACAGAGTAGGGGTTGTGTCAAAAATGAATAACCCCTGCCGATGAAGCTGTTGGGCGTCATGAAACAGTGTGATATAATGACCATGTAGTTAACCACTCAGGAGGTCATGATGACGATCGTTTCCAGCACTCAGGCCAAGGCTCGCTTCAGCGAGCTGGTCGAAAGATCGGCCCAGGGCGATGAGATCATTGTTCAGCGGCGGGGAAAACCGGTCGCTGTCATCCTTTCCTACGAAACCTATCAAGACCTGCAAGCCCTGCAGGAGCGCGCCCGTCGTCAGGAAGCCCTGGCCCGCCTGCGGGCCCTGGCGCGTGAGGTTCAAAGGCAAAACCAATTCCTAACGGAGGAGGAGCGAGAGGGGGTGGCGGAGGCGACGACCCGGGCCGCAGTGGAAAGTCTGATCACCCGGGGCGCTGTTCGTTTCGAGGGGCCGTAGATGCGCGTCCTGCTTGACGTGAACATCTATCTCAGCTATCTACTCACCCCCCACGCCGATAGCGCCATCTCAACCGTAGTGGAAGCGGGCGTACTGGGCGAGTACGTCATGCTTCTCCCCGAGGCGTTGTGGGAGGAGTTGGTCAGCGTCGTTTCCCGAAAACCCTATCTCCGACAGCACATCAAGCCCGAACAGCTACAAACCCTGTACGATCTGCTGGCTCCCTGGGCCGAGCGCACGCCCGAAATCGACGTTCCTATCCCGCGCGTCGTTCGCGATCCGAAAGATGACTACCTGCTGGCCCACGCCCTGCTGGACGCTGCGGATTTTTTGGTGACCGGAGATGCCGATCTGCTGGCCCTGGACCCCGTCGGCCCTTTGCGCATTCTCTCCCCTGCGGACTTCGCCGACATTCTACGAAAAGCCGGGGGATAAAAAGCCATCCCCCGGCCTATCGTTTTTTCGCTGTGTTTCCGGTCAGGAAGTGACGCGGGTGATATACTCGCCCGTCTCCGTATTCACGCGGATGACGACGCCCGCCTGGACGAAGAGGGGCACCTGCACTTTCAGGCCCGTCTCGGTGGTGCAGCTCTTGGTGGGCGCGTTAGCGGTGTCCCCGGCGAAGCCGGGC
>CAZDCN010000380.1:0-3514 GCA_964503945.1 uncultured Caldilineales bacterium | reverse complement strand
CGACGCCCCGTGAACGGGGCTTTGGCCGGGGTCGCCCGCCCAAAAGCCGGGTTCATCCGGCGTCGTATCGTAGCCCGGAGCTTCAGCTCCGGGTGATCACGCGCAAACACGGAAAAGTTGCCCATGGCGTAACAGAAAATGATCTGCGCCGATCCGCTTTCCCATTTTCATCCTTATGGGCCAACAAGGGTGCGGATCTGTGCGAGCATGGAGAGCGTTTGACGGCGCTCCAGGGCCATCAGGATGAGAACATAGACGCCCGAGAAGAGGAGGCTCTTTAGCAGAGCGCTGATGGGGGTGGTCTCGGGCATGTGCAGAGCCCACAACGGGGCGTAGGCCAGGCTCAGCCCCGCGAGGAGGGCCAGTGCGGGCGCGGCGAAGAGCTGTCGCAGGGAAAGATCCACGTAGCGCCGGGCCTTCCACAGCAGAATGGCCATGCCCGTCACCAGCATGGCGTCTACGGCCAGGGCCACGCCGATGATCCCCAGCGCGAATCCCAGGGCAAACAGGCCCGCAACCAGCACGCCGAGCTGGATAAGGCGGGCCTGAATCACCTGTTCGGGCCGGCCCACGGCCACGAAGAGGTTGGCCACCGTGGCTTTGATGGGGTCCAGCAGGGTGAAGACCAGCATCAGGCGGAAGACATTGGTCATGGGCAGCCATTTCTCCCCCAGCAGAATGCCGATGAACTCGGGCGCGATGAGGGCCAGTAGCCCGCCCAGGAAGAAGCCCGCGCGCAATAGCAGGGCCGTGGTGCGGAAGAAGGTCTGGGATAGCCGCGTGCGGTCACCCTTCAATTCGGCGAAGGTTCCCCCGGTGACCACGCTGATGGGATTGGCCAGGACGCGGCGGGGATAGGCGGCAAAGGTATAGGCCCGGCTGTAGAAGCCCAGGGGCGTGCTGCCCAGATAAAACCCCGTCCACAGATCATCGATCCGATCCAGAGCGCTGAGCAACACCGCGGAGAGGAAGGTGCGGCTGCCGAAGTGAAGGAAGTAGCGGATTTCGGGCGGAGACCAGCGAAAGCGGGGCCGCCAGACGGGCTTCCAGCCGTAGAGCAGCGTCAGCGTGACCAGGGTGCTGATGATGTTGGTGATGAGCAGCGCCCACAGGGCGGCGCCTTCCCAGGCCAGGGTGAGCGCGGCCAGGGTGGTGAGGATGGCGTTGGTGAATTGGATGACGGCCAGACGGCGGTGCGCCACCCGCCGCATGAGGATGACGCGCGGGGTTTGGGCCAGTTGCGCCAGGGCCGTGGTGATGGCGATGAGGATGATGGCCAGTTGCACCGCGCCCGCGGTCAGCCACCACGCCCCCGCCACCATGACCGCGGTCCAGGCCAGGGCCAGGATGGCGATGAGGGTGAAATGGGTGGCCGCGGCGCTGGCTTCGTCTTCAGTTTCGGGGGAGCGATGGAGGAACGCGCCCGTCAGACCGAAGTTGAGGACCACGGCGGCCAGCGCCACCGACGCGCTGGCAAAGCCATAGACGCCGAAAACCGAGACCGGCAACCAGCGCGAAAGCATCACCGAGCGCAGGAACAACACGGCCACGCTGATCAAACTGGCGCTGATGTTCCAGGTGGCGGAGGTGACGGCGCGCTGGGCGAGGCCCTTTTTCACGTTCCGGCTCCCACCGGTTTACAACGCCTTAGCCAGCTGATCCCGCACCAGGGCCATGAGCTCGCCCACGCTCTGGCGGTCGAAGGCGAAGCGCGCGCCGGCCAGCTCGAAGAGGCCGGGCAGGGGGCGGGTGTAGCCCGCAGCCAGGGCCCGCCGATAATCGGCCACAGCCTGATCCTGATCGGCCAGGGCATTGCGCCACACCTGCAACGCGCCCATCTGGGCCAGCCCATATTCGATGTAGTAGAAGGGCGAGCCGAAGATGTGGCCTTTGCGGTGCCAGCCCGTAGCCTTCTCCACGTCCAGGCCCGAGTAATCGATCCCCGGCATGAAGCGATCCCACAGCTCCGACCATTTGGCGTCGATGTCGTCGGGCGTCACATCCTCGGCCGCGTCGGCGTAGAGCCAGTGCTGCAGCTTGTCCACCACGGCCATGTAGGGCAGGAAGGTGACGATGCCCGTGAGCTGTTCTGTGACGGCCCGGCGATAATCCTCCGCGTCATACACGCCGCCCTCCTCCTGCTTCCAATAGGGCATGCTGAGCAGCTCCATGCTCATGGACGCCACCTCGGAGAATTCCAGGGGAGCGTGGTAGTTCCAGATCAAATCCTGATGCTGGAAGGCCTCGAAGAAGTGGAAGGCGTGGCCCCCTTCGTGCATCAGGGTGCGGAAGTTGCGGTGGGTGCCCACCGCGTTCATGAAGATGTAGGCTTTGCCGCTGACGGGAAAGCTGTTCATGTAGCCGCCCGGGGCCTTGTTGGGCCGGGAAGCCAGGTCCAGGAAGCCGTCTCGCATGGCCTGGAAATAACCGCCGAAGTCGGGATGCACTCGGGCGAAGACGCGCTGCCCCACCTCTTCCAGCTCGGCCACGTCGTCGAAGGGGTGCAGCGGCTGGTCGTAAGGGTCCACCGTAGGCAGCCAGGGGCTGCCCACGCCCGTTTCCCAGGGGCGCAGCCGGTCCAGCCCCGTCTCCTGGGCGATGTTCGCGTACATTTCCGTGGCCAGGGGGACCACCTCCTGCTCGATGGCGTTGTGGAAGACGGCGCAATCCTCGGGCGTATAGTCGAACCGGCCCTTGCGAATCCATTGATAGCTGCGGAAATCGGGATAGCCCGCGTTTTTCGCCAGTTGACGGCGTTTGGCCAGCAAATCCATGAAGAGCTCGTTCAATTCCTCCCGATGCGCCAGATACGCGTCCATCACCTTCCGCCACACCTGCTCCCGCACGGTCCGGTCCCGGTCGGCCAGATGCGCTTCGGCCTGGGGGATGGTGATGTCCTCGCCCCGCCATTGGATGCTGAGCCCGCCGGTGATCTCCTGATAGCGCTTGCTGCGCAGTTGCAGTTCGGTGATGATGGGGATGTTTTCCTCGGTGAACAGCTCGATCTCCGCCTTCACCCGGCGAAAGACCTGGGCCGTTTCCTCATCGGGCTGATAACCCTCCACCGCCACCCATTTCTCATTGAGGCGTTGCTCCGCCACCTGCCATTGGGGGAACACTTCGCCCACCACCTTTTGGAAGCGGGCGTTGGCCTCCTCATCGGCTGTATTCTCGGTGATGGCCCGGTAAATCCAGGACATCTCCTCATCCAGCACGCTCTCCAAATCGCTCCACTGTTGAAGCCAATCCCGCACGTTCTCAGGGGTGACCTCCGCTTCAAGCAAAGCGTTCACATGGGGCTCGATGGTTGACCAGTCGAGCACGTTCACATCGGGGTAATTACGAGTGCGCGTCATATTAATCTCCAGAAAAAGAAATTTTCGACTGTGTGACCAAAGTCCTGTCCCATTATACCCGCGAGTGATACAATAACGATAAACAAGCGTCATGAGCGTAAGCGCCGATAAGGATGAAAATGGGATGCGTATTCCGTACTGCGTACTGCGTAATGCGT
>CAZDCN010000379.1:0-3519 GCA_964503945.1 uncultured Caldilineales bacterium | reverse complement strand
GCCACCGCCTACGGCAACCCCTCCCACTCCGCCGCCACCGCCCACGGTCACCCCGCCGCCACCGCCCACAGTGACCCCGCCTCCCATCCCCACCATCACCTACACCCCTCCGTCAACTCCCGCTCCTCCCACCATCACCGTGACCCCGCCCACCATCACGGTCACGCCGCCGCCCGTTCCCTCCGTCACCCCCACATCGCCCTTTATCTTCCCCACCATTACGCCCCCACTGCCCACCCCCACATCCCCATTCATCTTCCCCACCCTCACGCCGACGCCGTCTCCCCCATAAGCTTTTTTCCCTTGCCAAATAAGCCGACCTCCGCGTTTGCGGAGGTCGTTTTCGCGTGGCGGCAATTTACGCCCCTCGGACGCTGTCAGGGGCCTCGTCTGAGATGGTTGGCTCGTTGGTCGTCAACATCTTTTGCCCATCAGAGGGCTTCTCTGTCTCCTCACGCGCCGGCTCCTCGGGGATGATGAACCAGGCCAGGAGATAGAGCAGGATGCCGCCGCCCCACCACAAAGCCAGGAACACCAGGGCCAGCCGCACCAGCGTGGGATCGATTTCAAAATACTCGCCCAGGCCGCCGCACACGCCGGCAATCATGCGGTTTTCCCGGGATCGATATAGTTTTTTCTTGGTCATTTGAGCCTCCTGGGTTGTTTTTGCAAAGTTGCTTACTTCACTCCTCGATACGTGACGCCTCCCGGACAGGTTTCACAAAAAAGCCCCCATGTGGGGGGCGAAGAAGAGAACGCAGAAGGCTGGATCAGAGGCCCGCGGCCCGGAGGTGCGTATGAAGATGGAAAGGCGTAATCTGTTGGTAATCGTAGCGCACCTTCACCTGACCGCTTTCGGCATCGATTTGAATCTCCTGGACGCCGTCCAACGCCAGGGCCTCTTGGGCCCGCTCCTGCCAATCGCGCCGGTCCATGCTGTCGACCCACAGGGTGGTCCAGGACGTGGTTTGTTCGTCCATGATGTCTCGCTCCATTGCAAGGAATGATGAGGGGGCGGTGATGACTTATCGGTCTGTATTATACCAGAATCGGGATGATGCAGGGAAAACGGAAGCGATTCATCCGAAGACGACGCCGCCGATGGTGACGACGGACGCGTTTTGGGCATCCGCCGGACAGACGGCATACCCCGCCCGCGCGCCCTCCACCGGCCCCACCGCCTTCAAACTCAGGTAGAAGGGCGCGACGCCGCACACATTGTTGGCATCCCGCACCCGCCGGATCACCCCCCAGAAGCCCTCGGCGTCCCCCGCGGCCAGCAACCCCAGCATCTCCTCATCCAGACGTTGGATTTGCGCCCGTTTGGCCTCGTCCACGGGCGGACCGTCGAATGCGGGGCCCACATGGGCCAGGTCGCCCGAAGCCACCACCAGTGCGTGGGGGCGCTCGCGCAGGATGGCCCGCAGTTCGGCCAGGAAGCGGGCCAGGAGGGGATCGTCCGCGGGGGGATGGGAGGCGTCCAGGAAGGGCAGGAGGGAGCCCACCAGGATGGGGATGACGGTCACCGGCTGGCCCCCGCGCATGTGGTGCAGCCACGTCAACACCAGCTCCAGGGAGTGCTCGCCCAGATGATAAAGTTCGCCCGCGAAGGCCTGCTCCTCGCCCACGGCTCGGGCCAGCCGATCCACCAGAAGCTGGTCGTTGGGGAGGATGCCGTAGGGGGTGGCGTAGCTCTGGCGGGTGAGGGTCACCTGGTTGTAGCCGCCGTAATGGTCCGTACCCAGGATGATGACCAGCTCCGCGGCTCGGGCCATGGCCTCGGCCCGCTTCCATGTGCGGGCGTAGACCGCATGCCCGCGGGCGTAGTCGATGTGGGGGCTGAAGACCAGCTTGCCCGCGGGCGGCATGGGCGTCACCGGGCCGACTTCGGCCAGATAGGCGTCGAATTGGGCTTTGAGCTGCGCAGGGTCTGCGGGATAGCCCTCCCCCGCCAGGAGCATGGGGCGGTGGGGAAGCTGGTAATAGCGCGCCAGGGCCTCCCGATAGGCCGCCTGAAAGCGCGCGTTATCCAGAAAGAAGAGCTCATCCAACGCCGCCAGCAACTCTTCTAGAGCCCCTTCCTCCACGCCCATGCCGAAGCGCTGCATCAACTCCCGGCGCACGCCCGCGACATCCCGCGTGCCATCCAGCAGGTAGAGGGCCGGGCCATAGACCTGGGGCAGGATCATATATTGCCCGGCCAGTTGGAAGGGGTCTTGCAACAGCAGCGACGGCGCGCCCTGATAGTAGATGGCCTGGATGTTCAGAGGGCGAAGTTTGGGAAAAGCGGAGGGCATGGGTTGCATGAAGGTGAGAAGCAGTTGAAAATTTTTGGGATCAGGATTAGGATTAGGATTAAGGATGCTAGGACTAAGGATGCATGGCATCTACAAAGAATTATGCGATAGGCCATTCCAGAAATCCAAACCGCGTGTTGTGACCCCAACCCACTTTCAGGAATCTAACAGGTAAAAGCCTTCGTTGGACAAGGGAGAGAAACGCCATGACCGACGCCATCGCCACGCTGAAAACCCAGAAAGCCCAAGCTGACAAACAAGCCTTCTTCCTCACGCTGCAACAGATTGCCCCCGGGCTTCGCAACTACATCCAGCAGCGGCTGCGCGCCGCGGAACGGCGCGGATTGATCCCGCCGGGCCTTTACGCGCCCGACGACGTCCTCGACGAGGTTCTCCTGGCCGTTTATGAACGCTTCGACGCCATGCCCGAGGACGCCAATGGATTGCGGGTGACGCTCTTCCAGCTTGCCAACGAACGACTCGACGCCCTCATCCAGCAGGAGGCGTGGCATCGCCGCGCCGTGCATTTGGAAGACATTCTCGCGGATGAGTTGAAATCCATGGACGAGATTCCCCAGATGACCGTGGACGCGGACGGCGACATCGTGCTGGTGGAGGAGCTGGACGACGCGGAGCTGAAGCCGCCCGAGCCTGAAATCCTCCTGCTGGAGGAGCGTTTCGAGGATGAGATCCTGGCGGCCGCGGGCGTAGACCGGGCGCGAGTGAAGGAAGACGCAGCCCAGCGCGCGCTCCTGGCCCGCCTCTACGACCGCCTGCCCGAACAGAGCCGCATCCTCTTCGATCTGTGGACGCGCGGGCGTCTCACCCTGGAAGAGATCGCCCAGGTGCGCGGCGTGTCCGTAGAGCAGGTGCGCGAGACCCTGGAGCGCATCCGCGCGGAATTCCGGCGGCGGTTGGGCTGAGTGCAGCCACGCCGTGGCTACGCCCCTGATCCGTAAATAACCCACGGATAGGAAGAACCACAGATAGAAGACACAAATAGAGGAAACACCAATGAAAGTCAGGTTTGCAGGTGGCAGGTCAGCTGGCGCAGCGTCACCTGCGACTTGCAACCTGCGACTTGCGACCGCATTTTCATCCTTATCGGCGTGCAAGCGCTCATGGCACCTGTTCTAAAAATAAACATTGGCGTTGCTTGCGAAAAGACTTTGGCGACAACGTTGGCCGAGTCAACGAGGGACGTATTGCGTATTTCGTATTG
>CAZDCN010000378.1:0-3523 GCA_964503945.1 uncultured Caldilineales bacterium | reverse complement strand
AAGGCGGGGTCACGCCCACCTACGACGGGCGATTGACCCTGCAGCCGGGCGATCTCTACGCCTGGGATGAGGTCTGGTACCCCATCGTTGGGCTGCGAGGGGTGCAGCAAGCCGACGCCACAGGCGCAGCCAACATCACCTTGGAGGCGGACGGGCCCCATCTGCGGCTGGTGACCGCGCGCCCGCTCACGGGCCAGCTTGCCATCACCGACGCCGCGGGCCAGACCCTGATCCGGAATGTCAGCCTCGCGCCCAACGCGCCTGCCGACATCCCCCTGGCGGGCATGGAACTCCCTATCGCCTTCCATCTGCAAACGCCGGAGGGAGCGTGGGCCATGTCGGGCTTGCAGATGCCATGAGCGATTGCACGCCGATAATGACGAACATGTGCAGGCCAACCTGGCGCGGGCGGCCAATTTCGTCATGCGTCATGCGTAAGCGCCTCACGTTTGACGTTTTACGCATGACGTCGTTGAGCCCTCGGCCAACGCTGGCTCTGAGAAGGTCTCCGCAGACGAGGCTAACGGCTATTTACGAAACAGACGCTAAAGCATGTTGGGTAGGAAGAAGAAGGCGATGCCCAGGATGAGATAGACAGCCAAAAGCATGGCTCCCTCCAACCAGTTGGATTCGCCATCGATAGCCACCAACGCGCCGATGATGGCGGCCGCTGTCAGAGCAATGAGCTCAAAGGTGTTGAATTCCAGGGGGAAGGGATGCCCAAGCCAGGGGGAGATGATGACGATGAGCGGAGCCACAAACAGCGCGATCTGCAGGCTGGAGCCCAGGGCAATGTTCAGGCTCAGCTCCATTTGATTTTTCCGGGCGACTTCCACGGCCACCACATGCTCGGCCACATTGCCGATGATGGGGATGAGGATAATGCCCACAAAGAAGGCGCTGAAACCTAACTGCTCAGTGACTGGCTCCACCGCAGACACCAGGAATTCGCTGAGCACGGCGATGGCGCCCACGCTCACCGCCAAAACGCCAAAAGAGAGGGGCAGGCCCCAGCGCGGCCCGTCGTGGGCAGGGGGAGGCGCAACCGGGCCCACGGTTTCGGGCTCGGGCTTGCGCCCGAACAGAGTGTAGCCGATGGCCGCCACATAAATGGCCAGCATGACCACGGCGGTGCTGATGCTCAGCCATTCCACCTTCACCACATCGGGCTCGATGGCTGCATTGAACAGAGAGGGCACGGAGAGCGCAATGGCGGCCAAAAGAGCATGGTTGCATCCAGACCGGCCTGCTCCCGATCGAATTTTTGAATCCCATGTTTGAGACCGCCGAATAGGATGGCTGCGCCCAGCACCAGCAGCACATTGCCCAGAATAGAGCCGATGATGGAAGCGGAGACCAGGGTGAGCTGGCCCGCACGCACCGCGATGATGACGATGATGAGTTCGGCCGCGTTGCCCAGGGTGGCGTTGAGCAGCCCGCCGACGCGGGGCCCCGTCTTCTCGGCCAGGGCTTCGGTGGCGTCGCCCAGCAGCCCGGCCAGGGGCACGATGGCCAGGGCGGACGCCGCGAACAAAATCAACGGAGACCAGTGCAAAAACTCTGCGGCCAGGGCCACCGGGGCAAAAAGCAACATCAAATACATCAATTTTTTCATGGATGACTCCTTTGCAGTGATGGACAGTTCGCCTATCAGTGATTCCCTCGATCAACGGGTAGGTTAAACCTTATCTTCCCCCTGTGGCTCTTCCGGCGTGACGACAATCTCGCTCTCCCCGCCGTCCTCCAGCGCCGGATAGCCATAAACCTCGGCCAGCAGGCCCGTCATCAGTCGGGCAATAAAGCGCACCGCGGAGATCGTGCGAGCGTAGGGCATGCGCCACGGCCCAATGACGCCCACCACGCCCGCGCTGTGGTGGGGGCTGCCATAGCGGGAGAGCACCAGGCTGACGTTGGGCAGCCGGGCGTACGGACCTTCTCCCCCAATGATGACCTGCACGCCGGGCAGATTGCGGGCCTCGGTCAGATAGGGCTCCAGCAGGATAGGATTCTCGAACACCTCGATGATTTGCTGCGCCGCGGCCTGGTCCGAAAACTCGGGCGCGCGCAGCATGTAGATCAATCCCTCATGCACCACTTCATCCAACCGCTCATCTTCATGGAAAAGCGTTTCGCCCACAAGCTGCAAGACGCGTCGGGCCAGTGGGTCCAGCTCCACCTCCAACCGCTGGAGCTGCGTCCAATCCCGATCCGCCAGCAGCTCGTTGAGCTGGTTGCTGATCTGGGTGAGCTCGGCCTGGGAGCGGGGCTCGTCCAGGGTGAGGATCTGCTGCCGCACCGCGCCGCCTTGCAGCACCAGCACCATCAACACGGTGTGGGGCTGCAGGCTGATGAGCTCCAGGTGCTTGAAGCGGGCGTGTTCGGCCCGGGGCGCGGTGCTGATGGCCGCGCTGCGCGCGGTGCGGGCCAACACGCTGGCCGAAAGCTGCACCCACTGATCCATCTCACCCTGCACCTGGAAAAACTGGTGCTGGATAGTGCGGCGCAAGGTGGAGGGCAGACGCGTCTCGGGCAGGAGATGCTGAACGAAGTAGCGATAGCCCTTGTGGGTGGGCGCGCGTCCGGCCGAGGTGTGAGGCTGGGTGAGATACCCCAACTCCTCCAGGCGTTTCATCTCATTCCGCACCGTGGCCGGGGAGATGCCGAGCTGGTAGGCTTCCACCAGCCGTTTGGAGCCCACCGGCTCGGCGGTGGCCACGAATTCGCGGATCACCAGTTCCAGGATGGTCTCCTGTCTGGGGGTCAGCTTGTCGCCAGGAGCAAGTTTGTGTTGCTTTGCCATCGCATTCGCTTACGTTGACCTGACAGGTCCCCCAAACATCCGCTTTGCCGACCCCCTGCCTGGATCCGGCCGCCAGGCGGCATTGACGCGATTCGGCGGGGACCTGTCAGGTCTTGGGGATTAGCGCAAGTTGTAGAAAGCGGCCATGCCCGGGTATTCGGCGCTCTCCTCCAACTCCTCCTCGATGCGCAGAAGCTGGTTGTATTTGGCCACCCGGTCGGAGCGGGCGGGCGCGCCCGTTTTGATCTGGCCCGCGTTCAGGGCCACGGCCAGGTCCGCGATGGTCGTGTCCTCGGTTTCGCCCGAACGATGAGACACCACCGCGGTCCAGCCCGCGCGCTGGGCCATGCGCACCGCGTCGATGGTCTCGGTAAGGCTGCCGATCTGATTCAGCTTGATGAGGATGCTGTTGGCCGCGTTCAGATCGATGGCCTTCTTCAGGAACTCGACGTTGGTCACCAGAAGGTCATCGCCCACCAGCTGCACCCGGTCGCCCAGGGCCTCATGCAGCATGACCCAGCCCTCCCAGTCGGTCTCGGCCATGCCATCTTCCAGGGAGATGATGGGGTACTCTTCGATCCAGCTCTCCCACAGCTTGACCATCTCCTCACTGGTCAGGACTTTGCCTTCGGTCTTGAGATGATACTTGCCGTCCTCGTAGATCTCCGACGTGGCCGGGTCCAGGGCGATGAAAACCTCCTCACCCGCCTTGTAGCCCGCCCG
>CAZDCN010000377.1:0-3524 GCA_964503945.1 uncultured Caldilineales bacterium | reverse complement strand
TGGAGCTGGGTGACTTCATCCCTCTGGATCCACCCATCGCCAACACCCGCCATCCTCGGCTCACCTTCCTCATCACCACCCTCGACCGCCTCCTCTCCGCCCGCGACGTCAGTGACTTGTGGTTGCGGGAGGCCGCGCGGCAGAAGCTCTACGCCGCGGTGCGGGAGCGAGGGCTGGCCGTAGAATGCTGGTATCCGGTGGACATGGGGGATCGCCCCGAAGCGGACCTGGCCTTGTTCGGGCCGGATGGACGCATTCAACGGCTCTACATTGACGAGCCGGAGGATTGGGCCTTCGACGAGCCCGGGCCGGTGTGGACGGGCGAGGGCGTCGCGAGGGTCAACGCCCTGACGCTGTTGCGGGACGTGGAAGGGGTGATGAAACGATTGTGGGAATAGGCGCAAAACATCTTGATTTCGGGCTGAAAACGTGCTAATCTGGAATTGAAGGCGCGATGAAGCGCGCATTGACGCCGAAATAACGCCTTGTCTTTGCGTTAAATCGGCAAGGAATGATGCGCCTGGGGATACGCACGACAACAGAAATCGATTGTGACAGGAACAGTTCGACATCCACGCCTCTCCTGCCACGCTCATTTCTTCCCATCTGTCAAATTCAGGAGGCAAGCATGTCTGATGAGGTTATCAAAGTCTGTATCGACAAGTTCCTGCCCGACCCCGTTCAGCCTGACGCGGCGCGATTGGCCATGGAGGAGAACCCTGAAAATGCGCCCGCGTTCAGCTTCGCACCCGAATTCGCGATCCCGCCCCTGCCGCCAGCCTTCCTGGCCCTCCTCACAGGGAAGAAATGGCAGCCGGGCCGCACCCTGCGCGTCCGTTTCCTCGACGGCGATCCCGTGGTCCAGCAGCGCATCATCCCCTTCGCCCTGGATTGGACGGAATACGCCAACATCCAGCTCGACTTCGGAGATGACCCCGACGCGGAAATCCGCATTTCCTTCCGATATCCCGGCTCCTGGTCCTACATCGGCACGGATGCGCTGGGCGCGCCCAAAAATCAGCCCACCATGAACTTCGGCTGGCTCACCCGCAACACGCCCGACGATGAATACGCCCGGGTTGTGCGGCACGAGTTCGGTCACGCACTGGGGGCCATCCACGAGCATCAGAACCCGGCCGCGGGCATCCCCTGGGACAAAGAGGCGGTCTATCGCTACTTCACCGGCCCGCCCAACAACTGGACTCGGGAGCAGGTGGACGTGAATCTCTTCCAAAAATACAGCAAGGACATCACCCAATTCACCGAATTCGATCCCAAATCCATCATGCTCTACCCCATCCCCAACCAGTTCACCATTGGCGATTGGGAGGCGCCCTGGCGCAACAAGGAGCTTTCAGAGAAGGATAAAGCGCTCATCGCCACGGTCTATCCCAAACGGAAGAAGCCCATGCTGGAGCTCACGGTGGATGGTCCCAAGGTGGAGACCGACATCGGCAAGCATGGCGAGGTCGATTGGTTCCGCTTCACCGTCACCCAAGCGGGGGGTTATGAGATCGAAACCTCCGGCTGGACCGACATCGTCATGGCCTTGTTCGGGCCCGATGACCAAACCGCGTTCATCGCCGAGGATGATGACAGCGGCTGGTGGTTCAACGCCCGCATCCGGGCCGAGCTGCAACCGGGCGAATACTACGTGCGGGTCAAGCACTATCGTCCCCGCGGCACAGGCGTCTACAGCATCTTCGTGAAAAAGGCCACGTGACCATGCCCGATCAACCCCTCATTTACTTCAACGGCATCAACGGCGCCACGGGCGATTATCTCACCCCACCCATGCCCCTGGCCCAACTGGCGAAAATCGCCCGCGGGGAGCAGCTTAACCCCGACGAGGTCAAGGCATTGCGCGGCTGGCGTCAACTTCGGTCCGTCCAACCCTTTCCCGTCAAAGAGGGCGTGGACCCCGATGACCTGGCCCAGGCCGGGTGGGGCGTCATTTTCGCCGCAGAGGACGCCGACCAGGTTCCCGCCATCCAGGAAGCCCTCGCGCCTTTGCTGGCCCTGCGCCGGGAGCAGGCGGGCGACCGCTATCGCGAGTTCGTCGGGCCCGACGCCTATCGCCCGGGTGAAAGCAAACGCGCGTTTCTGGAGCGTCATGGCGTGGGCCCGGGCCCGGTGGACCCCGACGTCCTTCCCTACTACCTGCTCATCGTCGCCTCGCCCGAACGCATCCCCTTCCGATTCCAATATCAGCTCGACGTGCAATACGCGGTGGGCCGCATCTGGTTCGACGATATGGATGGTTTCGCAGCCTACGCCCGGAGCGTTGTCGCCGCGGCTCGCGGAGAAGTCAAGCGCTCCCGTCGCGCGGTCTTCTTCGGCGTGCGCAATCCCGGCGACCCCGCCACAAAACTGGGCGCGGACGAGCTGGTGAAACCCCTGGCCCAGAAATTAAGCCAGGCGGCCGAGGGATGGCAGGTGGAGCCCATTCTGGCCGAGGAGGCCACCAAAGCCCGGTTGACCCGTCTGCTGGGAGGAGATGAAACGCCCGCGCTTCTCTTCACCGAAAGTCACGGCATGGCCTTTCCCAAAGACGACTTGCGTCAGCTCCGGCATCAGGGCGCGCTGTTGTGTCAGGATTGGCCCGGCCCCAACGCCTGGGGGCGTCCCATCACCGAGGCGCATTACTTCTCCGCCGACGACCTGGCCGCGGACGCAGATCCCCAGGGCCTCATTACCTTCCATTTCGCCTGTTTCAGCGCGGGCGCGCCCCGCATGGATGACTTCTCCTACGCCGCATTCAAGGACCCGGCGCCCATCGCGCCCCGTCCCTTCCTGGCTCCGCTCCTGCGCCGTCTGGTCGGGCATCCTCAAGGGGGCGCACTGGCCGCGATCGGGCATGTGGAACGGGCCTGGGCTTTCTCCTTCATGTGGGGAGGCGCTGGCCGTCAACTCGAGGTGTTCAACAGCGCCCTCCTGGCCATGATGAACGGTCGGCCCGTGGCCGCGGCCATGGAACACTTCAACCTGCGTTACGCGGAGCTGGCCACTGACCTCAGCAGCGCGCTGGATGACATCCACTTCGGCGCGCAAATGGATGACGCGGAGCTGGCAGGCCTGTGGACGGCCCACAACGACGCCCGCAGCTACATCATCGTGGGCGACCCCGCCGTGCGGATCGCCGCAGTGAGCCAGGATGAAGCACCCGCCAGCGCTTCCATCGATATCCGCAGCCGCGCGCCCGCGCCCCAGCCTGCCGCGCCGGGCGTCCTTTCCCCCGACATGGCCGCGGTCGCCGACTTCGGCTTGCTGGACGACGTGCGCAAAGCCCGGGAAAACCTGGTCAACGCCCTGGAGACCCTGGCCAACCGCCTGGGCGACGCCATCCAGGACGCGGTCAGCGACGTCAGTTCCCTGGAAGTCCGCACCTTCGTCAGCGAGGACCTGGACGCGACCGGGCCCGATGGCCTGCCATCGGGCCAATTGCGGGCCTACACCCGCATCGAATTTGACGGCGACACCGTGGTCTATGTGCCTTTGCGCCGGAGCGCGGTCAACGAACGCCT
>CAZDCN010000376.1:0-3524 GCA_964503945.1 uncultured Caldilineales bacterium | reverse complement strand
GTGGCGCCACCGGACGGCGGGCCTTTTCGATCTCCTGGCTTGACTTCAAAAGCCAACAGTTCGCGGGCCTGTGGCAACAACGCCACCAAAATCGAAAGCAACACCATGATACCGCCGGAAACCGCATAAATCAAGGGGATGTTCTGATCCAGAGCATCTGCGATGATGCCAGAAAGCCCCATGGCAATGGGTGTGAGCCCGCCCGCCACCATGCCCAGCAGGCCAAACACACGGCCCCGGATCTCGCTAGGCGTGGAGAGTTGCAGCACGGTCGTGATGTTGACAGTGATGTAGCCGCCCATGAATCCAGCGATAATGGCCAGAATCACCACGAAAATCGGGCGGGGCATAAACCCCAGCACGCCATAAAGCAAAGATTGTCCAACCATAAACGTCAGCATCAGATACATTCTGGGGCGACCGGGCAAGCGCACAATTCCCGCAAATAGATAACCAAGCAATCCACCCAGACCGAACGACACTAAAATAAAGCCGTACCAATCGACCCGCACGCCCAATGTGTCCTCCACGAAGAAGGGGAGCAGCACAATGGCGGGGATGGTGAAGAAGTTGATCACAGCCGAGATGAAAACGAGCTCCCGCAGGCCAGGACGGTTCCATGCATAGCGGAACCCTTCTTTGAGATCCAAAACAAACGCCTGCCAATGCTCTTTCAGGCTCAACTCCTCTTTGGGAGCCACCTCGGGCATTTTGATTAACGACTCACTGAGCGAAGCATACAGGAAAGAAACGCCATTGATCAGGAAAAGGAACGGCGCTCCCAGCAGTCGAAACAACGTCCCGCCCAGCCCCTGGCCGAAAAAGACA
The DNA here is from genome assembly GCA_964503945.1 of uncultured Caldilineales bacterium. Classification (GTDB taxonomy): domain Bacteria; phylum Chloroflexota; class Anaerolineae; order J102; family J102; genus M2005. Next base: position 2,696 of record CAZDCN010000376.1, on the reverse strand, counting down.
GAAAGCTGAAGTGAAAGCTGTCCCAGCGAATTGGCTGTCACCACCCGATCTTTGGGCACCAGATCGGGAATAGCTGCGGCAATGGCCGGGCGGAAAAACGCCGTCACCGTTCCCGTGAGGATAGCGACCACGAACAGCGTCCCTAACAGAAGATTCACAGAATCCGCCATGGTGTAAATGAGCGCCGCCACGATGAGCATGGCGAGACCTCGCGACAGATCGCTGATGACCAGGATCATGCGCCGCGAAAACCTATCGGCAATGGCCCCGCCCATCGGACTCAACAACACGCCGGGAATAGCGGACACCATCATCAACAGCCCCATCAGCGTAGCTGAACCAGTGGCGTCTTTAATCCACAACACCATGGCAATAGCGTACACCTGCGAGCCAAGACGGCTCACCAATTGTCCCTGAAAAAGCAACAAATAGTTTCGATTGAACAGCTTCGTTGGTTCCTGATTCATAAATTAGACCTCATAGCCCCATGCCTCAAAACTCTGTCGCCATTGCGATGCTATCTTGCTGCGGATAGCATCGGGCAACGCCACATCCGGGTTGGGCTTGTAGTTGCGATGTTTTTCTTCTTCGTAAGCCTCTATTCGGGGACGAACCTGCTCGAAACCATCCAGATTCAAAGCCTCATAGATTTTGTTCATCTCGCCCGTCATGTCTTTGACCAAATCCTCATAGGCGAGTTCATGGAGATGTCCATCGGGAATCAACGCCCGATCTTCAAAATAAGCCTGGTGCATCTCCTCATATCTTCTCAAAATGCCCTCATCGATTTTATCTCTATCAGGCTGTTGCAGATACCCCATGGGCAGAGCATCATCATAAAAATGCCTGGTGGAACGATAGACCTTATAAGGGTTGCGATGAATTGAAATAAATTTCGCGTCGGGAAAAAGCTCCAAGATCAATTTGATGCGCCCCGTGTGCGGCGGCGATTTCAATAACATCGGCTTATCATATTTTACACGTAAAGCCTTCAAAAACCAAAGAAAGCCTTCCCGCCATTCCTGCTTTTCCTGAGCGGTCGCGTCCCGAAAGGTGATGAATCGATCGTAAAAAAGCTCATTTCTGGGAAATGACCAGGCGATCAGGGGAGAGCGCAAGGTGAGCTTTGCCAGAGCAAATTCATCCTCTCCGGGACTAAAAGGATCGAATTCGACATTGTCCATGGCGCGCTTGCGCCGCATTCGCTCCCGCGTCTCCGGATCATCAGGCAGTTTGATCCCCAGGAAAATGAAGGGATTGGTTACATCTCCGATGGTTGGCGAATTCCAGCGATCATCCAACACCAAAACATTGTGCAAAAACGTTGTCCCGGAACGCCAATGCCCCAAAACGAAGGTGGGTGTTAGCGGCTCCGCCTCCTGAATGGCGGATTCAAAGGGCTTCAGTTTGGATTTAGTGGCGGAGGAAGTCACCAAACTCGCCATGGTCATCTTAAAGGCGCGTTTCCAATAAGGTCGATCAATATCATAATGGTTTTCCTGTAACGTCTTGCGCCAGCGCTCGAAAGTCATGCCGATAAGATTGTCCATTGTGCGCTCCTATAGCGAGAGAGGAAAGGATTCAATTCCCCAGTGCTTCGCGCAGCTTTCGCACGAAGATAGCGAGATGGGGCGGATGCAGCATGGTGTTGTGATCGCCCGGCACGTGGATGACCCTGACGCCGCCCTGAGCCAGGTCGCTCCAGCCCAGGTCCTCAGCGGGATGGTCGTCCTCAGGGCGAATCTCGGCCTTAAACAGGATGATTTCGCCCGGATAGGGCTTGAGCTCATAGCGCCGCCAGGCCAGCTCGTGGGTTTTCAAAATCTCGTAAAAGCGGGCGAATTGGTCCAGGGTGACGTCGGCCAGCATGAGGCCCGTCTCCCGGGCCAGGTTGAACACGTAGGGAAGCTGCTCCTCTTCGGGCAGGGCCCGCAACGCCTCCAGGGACAGGGGGAGTTGCTTGCCGAAGAAGGTGAGCAGGTATTCGGCCTCGTCCTCGGGCGGGTCGTTGGGCTGGTAGGGGCCCTGGTCCAGCATGATGAGGTGGGAGACCTCCTCGCCCGCGGCCGTGAGCTGCCGCGCGGTCTCATAGGCGATGACCACGCCCATGGACCAGCTTCCCAGGCGGTAAGGACCTTGCGGCTGGGCCTGACGCAGCACCTCGACGTAGTGCGCGGCCATCTCTTCGATGGTCGTGTGGATGGGGGCGTCGCCGTTGAGGCCCCGGGCCTGGATGCCGAAGAGGGGCTGGTCGGGCGCGAGGGCCTGGGCCAGGTCCACGTACCAGTGCACGCTGCCGCCCGAGGGATGGATCATGAACAGGGGCGGTTTGTCGCCCAGGGGCTGGAGGGGAACCAGGCTGGATGCGGCCTCGCCGGCCAGGGCCCGGCGCACCAGTTGGGCCAGATGCTCGATGGTGGGCGTCTGGAAGAAGTCCACCAGGGAAGGCTCCACGCCCGTGGCCTCCTGGATGCGGGCCAGCAGGCGCACGGCCAGCAGCGAGTGCCCGCCCAGGGCGAAGAAATCATCCCGCACGCTTGCCTGCTCTATGTCCAGCAGCTCCTCCCAGATGCCCGCGAGCTGGGCTTCCAGCAGGTCGCGGGGGGCGATGTACTCGGTCTGGGGTCGGGCGCTCCGGTCGGGTTTGGGCAGGGCCTTGCGGTCGATCTTGCCCGAGGGCGTCGTGGGGAAGGCGT
>CAZDCN010000375.1:0-3526 GCA_964503945.1 uncultured Caldilineales bacterium | reverse complement strand
CGGGCTGACGGTAGAGGGGTTGATGCATGTGCCAGATGATGGCGACGTTCATGGGCGAAAAAGCAAAACGCCAAACGTCATGATCCATCTAGAACAATGAAATCGTTCCGGATGACGTCAGACGTTTGACGCAACATGCGGCGATGGTTTGTGTGGCTATCGATTCGATGGGGCGCTTGTCACCGATAAGCTTCGCGGCGATGCTTGATCCGATAAATCGTTACGATTCGCTCATTATCATCGATTTCATACAGGATTCGATAAGGCCCCACGCGAAGGCTGTGTAATCCGCTCGATCTTTGAGCTTTTTGGCTCCTTGCGGGCGCGGTTCCTCTCGAAAAGCTTCAATGTGTTCAGTTATCGACCGAACATAACTCTTTGGCAGTGCAGCCAAATCTTTCGTGCACGGCGTGATACGCGGATCTTATACATCACCCTCAAGGCCCAATTCGGCTTTGACTTGTTCCCAAGGAAGGGTTTCTTCGTTAAGATCGCGCAGATATTGGATTTCCAGAGCGTCTTCCAGATCTTCTAACCGAGTGAGAAGCTCTTCCCAAACGTTGTAATCGACGAGAACTGCCTTTTTCTGGCCGTCCTTATCGACGACATATTCAATTTGCGGTTCATGAAAAGGGCTCATAGACGCTTTCTCCAATGGAAATGAGAGCCAATTGGGGGCCTTCCTTATCTTTCGCAGGGAGGATTCTCAATCCGACCTGAAGAGCCTCGCTTTTAGGCTGGATGTTTCATCCGACGAGTCTGGAAACGTTTGTGCGAAGTTGCCTGCATCAGTCAGGACGACAACTTCTTCTCAGCCTTCCGTGAGATTATAGGTCAAACGCTCGATCGCAGCAAGGATAGGTCGGGATTCGACTCGCGGGAACCCAGGCGAGTCGCACCTGCCGAGGCGCGACTCGCCTCATCCTGCTTACCGGTTCTCGCGAATCGCCCGCCACACGCGCTCGGGGTAGAGGGGCAGCTTGCGCACCCATGCGCCTGTGGCGTTGTGCACTGCGCTGACAATGGCCGGCGCGGCTCCATCCATGGCCAGCTCGGCCACCGACTTGGCGCCAAAGGGCCCGGTCTCCTCGTTGGTTTCCACAAAAACCACATCGATGGGCGGCGCCTCATCCGCCAGGAAGGGATGATAATCCTTAATGTTGGCGTTCACCAGCTTGCCCTGCTCGTCGAAGACCATCTCTTCGCTCATGACGAAGCCCATGGCCTGGAGCACGCCCCCTTCCACCTGGCCCGCGGCCGTGACCGGGTTGATCACCCGGCCGATATCCGCAGCCACGAAGAAGCGGTCCACCGTCACCTGGCCCGTCCACGTGTCCACCGTCACCTCGGCGAAGGACGCGGCCGCGGGGGGCGGGCTGACGTAGCTGATATGCGAGGCCGTGGCCATGATCTGGCGCTGCTCCATCTGATGGGTGCTGGCCATGCCGATATCCCACAGGCTGAGCTTGCGGCCATCGGGCGCGATGACATGGCGATCCTTGAGGACAAGCCCCTCGCTGCTTTCCAGCTCCCACATGAGCGCGGCGAAGTCCAAAATCTGCTGGCGCACCTTGAGCGCGGCCTTGCGCACCGCGCCGCCGCTGATGTAGGTGGTGGAGCTGGCGTACGCGCCCGTGTCGTAGGGGGTGAAGTCGGTGTCGGAGGAATAGATGATGACATCCTCCAGGGGAACGCCCAGGATTTCGGCCGCGATCTGGCCCAAGATCGTGTCGGAGCCGGTGCCGATGTCCGTGGCGCCGATGGTGAGGAAGAAGGTGCCGTCGTCCCACATCTTGATGGTGGCCGCGGCCATGTCCAGCCCGGCGATGCCCGAGCCGTGCATGGTGTTGGCGAAGCCGATGCCCTTGCGGTAGCGGCCCGTCTGGTGGGCGTAGGCTTTGCGCTTGGCGTAGAAGTCGGTGGCTTCCAGTCCGACGCGGGTGCACTCGGCCAGAGCGCTGGTGGTCAGGTCCTGAGGATAGCCCTCGCGTCCCTCGCCCAGCTTTTCGGCCAGATGCATGGGCTCGCCCACTTTGAGCACATTTTTGCCCTTGAATGCGATTACGTCCAGGCCGAGCTGCTCCGCGATCTCCTCCATGATGACCTCGAAGCCGTATTGGGCCTGGGTGGCGCCATAGCCGCGGAACGCGCCCGTGGGCGGCTGGTTGGTGTAGACCACGTCGGAGATGAAGCGGGCGTTGGGGGGATTGTAGAGAGACAGGCCTTTGAGGCCGCCCACCATCTGCACGGTGAGGCCGTGGGTGCCGTATGCGCCCGTGTCGCCCACCAAATAGAGCTCGGCCGCGGTGACCTGATCGCCCTGAACGCCCACCTTGTAGCGGACGATGTTGGGGTGAGCGCTGCGGGAGGAGTAGAACTCCTCGGTGCGGCTGTACTCCATCCGCACCGGACGGCCTGTGCGCACGGTGAGCATGGCGCACACATCCTCCAGGATCATCTCCTGCTTGTTGCCGAAGCCGCCGCCGATGCGGGGCTTGATCACGCGGATGCGCTTGGGCTCCACGCCGATGAGGGGCGCGACTATGCGGCGCAGATGGAAGGGCACCTGGGTGGAGGTGTAGATGACCAGACGATCGTTCTCATCCCACCAGGTCAGGGTGACGTGGGGCTCCAGATGGACGTGCTGCTGTTTGGGCGTGTAGTACTCGCCTTCGTAGATGAAGTCCGCCTGGGCGAAGGCCTGGTCCACGTCGCCCACTTCGGCCTCGATGTGGTGGACGATGTTGCGCTGGGGGTCATAGATGCCCACGGTGTCATCCTCGTCGTGGATGACGGGCGCGCCCGGCTGCATGGCCTCCATGGGGTCGATGACATGGGGCAGCACCTCATATTCGACTTTGATCAGGCGCAGGGCCTTGCGGGCCAGTTCCGGGGTCTCTGCGGCCACCGCGGCCACCCGGTCGCCCACGTGGCGCACTTTGTTATCGAACATGACCTGGTCGTAGGGGGGCGGCTGGGGCGGGGTCTGGCCGCCGGTGGCGTGTTTGACGCGGGGGACGTTTTTGTAGGTGAGGACGGCGTGGACGCCGGGCAGGGCTTCGGCCTGGCTGGCGTCGATGTCGAGGATGCGGGCGTGGGCGTGGGGGCTGGTGAGGAGCGCGCCGTAGAGCATGCCATCGACGTATTTGTCGAAGGCGTAGACGGGGCGGCCCAGGATGAGCTTGTGGGCGTCCACTTTGATTTCGGCCGCGCCCACCACCGTGGTTTCGGGCATGTCGGGCGGGGTGATGACCACCGGGGGCAGGGGATGGACGTCGTGGTCATGGCGATGGAAGGGTTCCGGCAGCTCCACGTCGTTCATGGCGTCCTCTTCCGACAGTTTGAAGCGGATGGGCTGCAGGGGGCCGGTCTCTTCCCCGCGCAGCTTGCGCGCGGCCCGCAACACCGCGTCGTTGGTGCGCACATAGCCTGTGCAACGACACAACACGCCCGCGGTGGCCTCCCGCACTTCTTGGGCGGTGGGGTTGGGGTTGCGATCCAACAGGGCCTTGGCCGTCATGAGGAA
>CAZDCN010000374.1:0-3532 GCA_964503945.1 uncultured Caldilineales bacterium | reverse complement strand
AACAACATCGCCCAGAAGAATGTGGTGCATCTGCAAGCGCGGCCGGGCGAAACCCTGCGTTTTTCGTTTCCCATTTACGGCCTGCCCGGCCATCTCACATTGCGCCGCCTGCGGGTGAACCGCAAGGGCTTTCGCAAAGGACGCATTGCGCTCAGCATCGAAAAGGCCCAGGCCTACCGTGAGCGTAAGCCCCAAGGCGAGGACGCAGTGCTGAAAAAGCTGGCCAGCCGGGCCACGGAATCCCGCACCGCCACCCTCGCCATCCGCATGAAAAAGACCGCCACCCCGAAGGATGGCGGCCGCATTATCATCAGTCAATTCGATGGCAAGGTGCTGGTGGGGAGGATGTTGGTGGAGGTGGAGGTCGTCGATGATGAGTAGGGCCCGCCCCCCAAGACCTGACAGGTCCCCGCCGAAGCGGGTGCACAGCCTGCCTTTTTGGCGAGATGCAGCCACGCAGTCCGGGACGGAGAGCCGCGCAGAGGACCTGTCAGGTCAACGAGATCGGCCTATTTCGATCGCAGCAGACGCAGCCCGTTGAGCACCACGATGATGGTGCTTCCCTCGTGCCCCACCACCGCCAAGGGCAGGGAGAGCCCCACGGTGAAGGTGGCGATGATCAGCCCGATGATCACGAAGATGGCGAACGCGAGATTCTGGTAGATGATGGTGCGGGCCTTGCGGGCCAGCCGGAAGGTGAAGGGGAGTTTGCTGAGATCGTCGGCCATGAGCACGATGTCCGCGGTCTCCATGGCCACATCCGTGCCGGCCGCGCCCATAGCCACGCCCACATCGGCCAGAGCCAGGGCCGGCGCGTCATTGATGCCATCGCCCACCATGCCCACCGCGCCATCATTCTGCAACTGGCGTATGGCGTCCACCTTGTCGCCGGGCAACAACTCCGCGTAGACCTCATCCACGCCCAGCTGCCGGGCGATGTTCTCGGCCACAGGCTTGTAATCGCCCGTGAGCATGGCAATGCGCTTGATGCCCAGCTTCCGCAGCGCCGCGATGGTGGCGGCCGCCTGCTCCCGGGGGAGATCGGCCACGGCGATGACGCCCAGGAGCTGCCCCTGCTCCAGCACGAAGATGGTGGTCTTGCCATCGTGCTGGAGGGAGAGGGCGTCGTCGGGGAGAGGCTTCTCGCGATGGCCGTTGCCGTGCTCCTGCACGATGCGATGACTGCCCACGACCAGCTCCCGGCCATCCACCTGGGCCCGCACCCCCTTGCCGGGGATGGCGCGGAATGCGTCGGGCTCGGGCACGTCGAGCCCCCGTTCTTTGGCCGCTTCCACGATGGCCTGGGCGATGGGATGCTCGGAGCGAATTTCGGCGCCGGCCACCAGGCGCAGCAACTCATGCTCGCTGAGGCCGTTCAAGGTGATGATGTCGGTGACGACGGGGCGGCCATGGGTGAGGGTGCCGGTCTTATCGAAAGCGAGGACATCGATTTTGGCCGTGTTTTCCAGATGCACGCCCCCTTTGAAGAGCACGCCGTTGCGCGCGCCTGCGGCAATGCCCGAAAGCACCGACGCGGGGGTGCTGATGACCAGGGCGCAGGGAGAGGCCACCACCAGCAAGGTCATGGCTTTGTAGAAGATGTCTTCAAAAGGCATGTTGAGCAGGAAATATCCCACCGCCAGCACCACGACCACCGAGGCCAGCACGGTGACCGCGTAGGGATGGGCATAGCGGTCGATGATGCGCTGGGTGGGCGCGCGCTGACTCTGAGCCTCGGACACCATCTCGATGATCTTGGCCAGGGTCGAATCCTTGGCCGCCTTGGTCACCCGCACGTCGATGGCGCCGTCGATGTTCATGGTCCCGGCGAAGACGTCATCACCCGGGCCCTTGTGCACAGGAGCGGATTCCCCCGTGATGGAGGCCTGGTTGACCAAGGTCTCGCCGTGCAACACCTTGCCGTCCAACGGGATCTCCTCGCCCGGACGCACGATGACCACCTCGCCCACCCGCACCTCTTCCACAGGCACGCGCACCTCCTCGCCCCCGCGACGCACTGTGGCCTCGTTGGGACGCAACTTGGTCAGGGCCTCCACCGCGCTGCGGGTGCGGTCCATGGCGTAGTCTTCCAGCGCCTCCGCCAGGGTGAAGAGGAACAACAGCATGGCGCCCTCGGCCCATTCGCCGATGATAGCTGCGCCCACCGCGGCGGCAATCATCAGAAAATCGATATTCAGATGGCCGCGGCGCAGGTCTTTCATGGCTTCCACGAAGCCTTCGTGCCCGCCCGTGATGTAGGCGGCCGCGAAAAAGGCCACCGACAGCCAGGGCAGGCCGGGCGCAAGGCCGAACTTCTCCACGGCCACGCCCGCCAGCAGAAAAACCAGCGTCAGGGCCGCCCAGATCAACCCCTGGTTGCGCACCCAAAAAGGCGCTTTCTCCCCTTCCTTCGCTTTGGGAGGGAAGCCTTCCTCGCCCAGGCGTCTCACCACCTCGGCCAGACCCTCCTTATCCCGATAGCGGATGCACACGGTGTGGGAAACGGGATTGATGGCCACATGGAACACGCCTGGGGTTTCGCTCAGGCTCTCCTCCAGGGAATCGGTGACGATGCGATAGAGGGAGGAGTCCACATCGATGATCTGACGACGCACGCGGCGGCTGAGTTTCAGCCCCAGGTCGCGGGCCACGCCATCCACCACATCCGCGGGGATGATGGCCGGATCGTATTTCAGAGAAAGTTCGCCCGTCGCCAGGTCCACCTCCACCGCGGTGATGCCGTCATGCTGGCGCAGCGTTTGCACCAACAGGTCGGCGCTTTCCCGCGCCGCTTCTGGGTCCTCCGGAAAAAGAATGGGGACTTGTAACTGCTTCTCGACCATGATGCTCCTTACGCCTCCTGACAATCGGGACAGATGCCGTAACCCTCGATATGAAAACTGGTGACATGGAACTGAGTGCGTTCATCGATCTCACGCAAGATCTCCTCCAGATTCTCCAGCGCCACATCGAAGATGCGCCCGCAACGCAGGCAGTTGAGATTGACGTGGGGGGTGACGTCGGTTTCGTAGCGCACGCCAGCGCTGCCGCCCGCGGGCAGCTCGATGATCTCGCCCAACTCTTTGAGCACGGCCACCGTGTTGTAAACCGTGGCCCGGCTGATGGTGGGGAACTGCTCCTTCACGGCGTGGTAGATCTCGCTGGGCGTGGGATGGGAACGGGTCTCCGCCAGGAACTGGCACACCGCCATGCGCTGGGGGGTGATGCGATAATTGGCCTGGCGCAGGGCGTTGAGCATAGCCTCATAGCGGGCCTGCACGCGATTCGGGTTGGGAATGGTGACGGTTTGGGTAATCATCGAACTCTCCATTAGAATAAATCCAATTTTTGATTTGCTCTAAAATTATATTCATTCTAAGTCTAATTGTCAAACTGGGGCTTAGGGAAGCAGGCGCCATGAGCGTTTGCACGCCAATAATGACGAAAATGTGCAGGCCAACCTGGCGCGGGCGGCCAATTGCGTAATACGTAATGCGTGATGCGTGAGGCCATCACGTTTTACGTTTTACGC
>CAZDCN010000373.1:0-3543 GCA_964503945.1 uncultured Caldilineales bacterium | reverse complement strand
TCGACAGCGCGCTCACCGCGGTTATCGCCGTGGACGCGCTGGGCGCGAAGAACGTCACCGGGGTGAGCATGCCCTCCCGGTTCTCCTCCGAACATTCCAAAAGCGACGCGCGGCAGCTTGCCCAAAACCTGGGCATCCGCTTCCTCACCATCCCCATCGAAGGCCCCTTCCGGGCCATGCTGGAAACCCTCAACGGCCCGCCCGACCATCCCTTCGCGGGCACGGAGTTCGACGTGGCCGAAGAGAACATCCAGGCCCGGCTGCGAGGCGTCATCCTCATGGCCCTCTCCAACAAATTCGGATGGATGCTGCTGAGCACGGGCAACAAGAGCGAGAACGCGGTGGGCTACGCCACGCTGTACGGCGACATGGCGGGCGGTTTCGCCGTGATCAAGGACGTTCCCAAGACCCTGGTATGGGAGCTGGCCCGCTGGCGCAACGCCCAGGCCGGACGCGATCTCATCCCCGAACACATCATCATCAAGCCCCCCAGCGCCGAACTGCGCCCCAACCAGTTGGACACGGACAGCCTGCCCCCCTACGACATTCTGGACGCGATCCTGGAGATGTACATCGAGGAGGACCGCAGTCTGGAGGAGATCATCGCCGCGGGGTATGAGAAGACGCTGGTGGCCCGAGTCATCCGCATGGTGGACCGCAACGAATACAAGCGTCGCCAGGCCGCGCCCGGCGTCAAGATCACGGTGCGGGCCTTTGGCAAAGACCGGCGTCTGCCCATCACCAACCGGTATCGTCAACGATGGATGATTCATAATTAAAGGGTAAAGGGCCAGGCCCGCTGTTTTTTGAGATGCGCCGCTGACTGCGTAATCTTTCATCATCAATCTTTCATCCCCCACCCGCGTACAGCCATGAACGAGCTTCCTCCCTCCTCACCGCGATGGTCTATCGAAACCAAGCGCTGGGCCATCCTCGGCATCCTCGTCGTCCTGGCCGGATTGGTCTATTACGCCCGATCGGCCCTGGCCTGGCTGGTCATTGCTGCATTGCTGGCCTATCTGCTTCAGCCTCTGGTCAACTGGTTGGATGACCACGGCGCGCCCCGGGCTTTGGCCGCGATCCTCGCGCTACTCGTAGCCATGGCCGTCATTTTCATCATCCCCGCCATCCTTTTCCCCATGTTGCTCGCCCAGTTTATGCAGCTTTCTCGCAGCATGCTCGACGCCACATTGCACGGTTTGGAATTGCTGGGTGCATGGGTTCAGGAATCCCGCATCATCAATCTGTGGGGATTCAAGATTGACTTGACGCAGATCCTTCAGGAATTGGCGAAAATGATGAATCTGGAAGATGGTTCGGGCGGGATTTACGTCCCCGGCATTGAAGACATGATCAACTACGCCCGGCAACTGTTCACGACCGCGCTGGGAGTCCTTGGCAGCCTTTCGGGATTTCTCACCTCGCTGGTGGCGCGCACCGTGTCCTTCGCCTTTTCCATCTTCCTCCTGTTTTTCTACACGTTTTACATCACCGTCGATGGCAACAAATTGAAGCCCTGGGCGAAATCCCTGGTCAGGCCCGAATACCTGCCCGAGATGAACGAGCTGGGGCATCGCATCAACCGGGTGTGGCAGGCGTTCTTCCGGGGCCAGCTCATGCTCTCCCTGGTGATCGGAACCGTGACGTTGATGGTCGGGCTGATCATCGGCCTGCCCAGCGCCCTGGCCCTGGCCATCATCGCCGGCGTGATGGAGGCGGTGCCCACCATCGGGCCCATCATCGCCGCGGTGCCCGCAGTGATCCTGGCCCTGGCTCAGGGCTCCTCCGTGCTGCCCGTGAGCAACGTCACCTTTGCCTTGATCACCCTGGGCGCCTACGTGCTCATTCAGCAGTTGGAGAACGCGCTCATCGTGCCCCGCATCATGGGCAGCGCCCTGGAACTGCATCCCCTTATCGTGCTGGTGGGAGTGGTCATTGGAGCCAGTTTCGCGGGCATCTTGGGCATCTTTCTGGCCGCTCCCACGTTGGCCACCCTCAAGGTGATTTTCCAATACGCGCATGCCAAAATCCTGGACCAGGACCCCTTCCCCATCCCCTTCGCTGAGGAGCAGGCCCGCCTGGCCCAGGCCCGCGGTCCCACGCTGCGAGATCGCTGGCATCGTCTGAAGCAGCGGGCCCGCATGGTCGGCCAACATCCCCCCGAGGAGAAAACATGAATCCCGACATCTTCTATAACCAGGGCGTCACCTGGGATGAATACTTCTACAACATGCGCAAATATCAGCGCATCATGGCCCGCAATATCGCCTTCTGCAAGCTCCCGCCCGAGGATGAGGCGTTGTGGCGGAAGGCGGACCACATCGCCCATGTGCTGGTTTTCACCGAAGATTACTGCCCCGACAGCATCAACGCTATCCCGCCCCTGATGGCTATCGCCAAGGTCGCGTCCTTCGACCTGCGGGTGATGACCCGCGATGACGCTATCGAGCGCATGATCGCGATCACGGGTGACGACACGCCCCGCATCCCCACCTTTCTCTTCTACGACGGCGATTGGCATGAGGTGGGAAGGTTTGTGGAGCGTCCGGACTCGCTCAACCGCATGGATGAACTGGACCCCGAGACCGCGATGATGCTCCGCCAGAGCCGTAGCGCCTTTACCGAATGGGTGTGGGAGCAGGTGTTCGCCGAGCTGCGGGCCATTGCAGAACAGGGGCGACACGGGCGCGGCCGATTTCGTCATGCGTAATGTGTGATGCGTGAGGTCATCACGTTTTACGCATGACGTTTTACGTCATGAGCAAGCTCGGCCAACATGGCCGCGAAAACCTTTTTGCCAGCGACGCCGACGGTTATTGTCAAAGCAAACGCCATCACGGCCTGACGACGCGGGGCCGGCGGGCAAACCAACCGGTCAGGCCATTGGCCACGGGCGCGTCTTTGGCCGATTGGTGCCACACGCCCGGGATCGCCGCGCCGCACTTGGGGCAGGTCCCCTCGTCGGTGAGGCGATAATCGGTGATGAGATACCCGCGGCGTTCCACCAGCAGCTCGCCGCAGTGGGGGCAGTAGGTGTTCTCGAATTCCGCCACTTGGCCCGGCAGGTTGCCCAAATACACGAAATGCAGCCCGGCCTCCTTGCCGATCTCCGCCGCGCGCAGCAACTTGCGGGCCTGGGTGGGGCCGCGGTCGGTCATCTTGTAGTCGGGATGGAACGCGGTGATGTGCCAGGGGATGTCGGGCGAGATGGAGGCGATGAACTGGGCCGCCTCACGGATCTCCGCCTCGGAGTCGTTGAAGTTGGGCACCAGCAGGGTCACAATCTCCAACCAGAAGCCCCGCTCATACACCATCTTGATGCCATCCAGGATGTTCTTCAGGGGCGCGCCGAGCTGACGATATTTCTTGTCGTCCATGGTCTTGAGGTCGATCTTGTAGATATCCATCCACGGACGAAGATAATCCAGCACCTCGGGTGTGGCGTTGCCGTTGGAGACGTACCCGGTGATGAGATCATGCTTTTTCGCTTCCTTGAACACGGCCACGGCCCATTCGCTGGTGATGAGAGGCTCGTTATAGGAG
>CAZDCN010000372.1:0-3558 GCA_964503945.1 uncultured Caldilineales bacterium | reverse complement strand
TAGCCCACATCGATGCCGCGGCCGTCGAATCCCTCGATGAGTACGGGTTGGTACGCGAATTCGAGGATGGCTTCCTCCTGGGCCAGGTCCTCCAACACCTCAATGTTTTCGATTTCCTGCAGGGCGACGATGGTGGGATATCCGGCCCGGCGAATGGTGTCCGCCATCTTTTTCAGGGCGAGATGGTATTCGGCAGGGGAGGGCAAAGGCGGATCGCTGGGATTGGGCTGTTTGGCGTCGAAGACGTTCTCCGCGTTCCAGGTCATGATGGCGAATTGCCCCTCGGCCAGGGGCGGCAGTTGGGGCAGGTCGCGGCCGCCCGGGGTGACTTTCGGCGTTTGAACGGGCTCGATCTTGTAGTTGTCATAAGTGAATGCCAGGGGCCCAACCACGTCGGTGACCCCGTCGCCCGTAGCGACCACATAGGGCAGACCCTCGCGAGTGAGAAAACGCCCGGAGGATCCGTCATCCACCATGATGGCGATGCCGTTCTGGTCGTGGAGACGCCGCCACAGGCGATCAACGCCGTGCTTCTCCAGCACGATGACGTATTCCCCATATTTCGAGGTGGGAGAAACCGCCACCGCAGGTTCATCCACGGCTACAAGCATACCCTCCAGGCGCTCGTAGTAGGCATTGGCCTCGCTTTTGCTCACCGGCGGGTCCAGAGATACGGGCTCGGGCAGGGGAGCGTTGGTTTCCACGACCTCGATATCTTCGGCTGCATCCACGGTCAGCTGGGTCTGGCGGGATTTCTCCCGCACCTGACCGTAGAGGCGCACCACATCCCCGACGATCACCTGGGGGAAGTCGTCAAGATTGGTCACATCGATGTAAAGCCCCTCCGAAGTGGCGGAATCATCGTCAGGCTGGAGGCTCTGGATAAAGAACGCAGCCAGGTCGGGGAACGAGCCCGTGACCACGCCCTCCACCTGCACCCACTTGAGCGCGTAGGGCGAACGGTCGCCCGGCCCCTGGATGGCCCACAGGGGGACGGTGTCGCTGAGGAAGGTGAGGAGCGCGGGGCTGGTCGCGGGCTCGGGCCACTGATCCGCGACGGCCTGGAAGCCGGGGAAGGCCACATCCTGGCCCGCGTCCGGGGCCTGCACGGTGAACCACACATCCGCGCGGCCGCCGTCGGGGCCCAGCTCGGACAAGGCCCAGACGACTTGACCCGCCTCGATCTCGCCCCCTTCCGAGATGTCCTGCACCTGTGCGCCGTCGGGGATGGGCGCGGTGACGACGATGTTCGTCATAGGATCGGGCGTGTGGTTGAAGACGCCAGCGGTGTAGGTGATGGCGCCGCCGGGCCGCACCGAGATGGGCGCGTCCGCGGTAACCCGAAGCACGGGCGGGAAGACCTCCACCAGGTCGGATTGCACACGCGGATAGAGCTGCACCTTGCCATCCCGCACCTCGAGGATGCCCGCGGCCCGGTAGAGCTGGCCTTTTTCGATGGCCTCGGGGTTGATGCGGGTGAGTTTGTCGATGTAGAGGGGCAGGATGTTGCCCTGGTCGTCGGCCAGATCGACGCCGAAGCTGTAGGTGAATTCCTCGTTGCGGGTGACGGTTCCCTGCACCTGCACCAGGCGTCCCAGCAGGGTTTCGTCCTTGAGCGCGTCGGCAATGCTCACCTGCTGGGGTTGGGGCAGGTCGTTGGGGTTGGCTTTCTCCAGAATCATGACGTCATCGGGGACGAGGTCGGGCACGATCTGGATAGCCCCGCGGTACGCGCCGATGGTTCCCTTCACCCGAACTTTGTCGCCGATATGCACGCTGACCGACCCCTGACCGCCGAAGACCTGAACCTGGATGCCCGCGGTGTCGTCTTGCAGGTAGAATTTGACGTTGCCGCCGCCCGCGTAGTAGCCGCCGGTGTACATGGTGGCCACGCCTTCAAGGGTGAGCTGCGCGCCTTGCAGTTCGCGGGCCTGGGCGATGGGGATGACGCCGCCCTCGATGCGAGTGACCACCATCGGACCGGACGCGGCCTGGGGCCAGTCTTCAGCCCGGACAGCGTAGCTGGTGAGCCGGGCGTCGAAGTAAGTGTAGGGCGCTGTCACGGGCAGCGAAATACTGGCCTCTTCGTCAGCATCCAAGGCATCCAACCGCCAGACGAGGGTTCCATCCACTTTGCTCACCCCATCCGGAAGGTCGCCCAGCTTGAGAAGTTTGGGCGGCTGAATGGTCACCTTCAGGTCGTGGACGGTTTGGTCGGTGTCGTTACGCAGGATGATGATGTAGGCGAAATCACTGCCCGGCTCTGCGCTTTCGGGCGCGTCCGCGGTGATGACCAGGCGCTGGGGGATGGAAGGTGCGGGGTCGGCCGCGGTGTTCTGGGGTTGAGGATCGCCCAGGGTGAAGTCCGCGGCGTTGTCGTCGGTGTCCTGGCCGTGACCTGCGTCCACGCCGGGCAGTCGGATAAGGGCCTGACCGTTGACCAAGGCGGGCGCGGGCTGTCCTTCGGTGAAGGATGCCGGCGCTTTCTCTCCCCAGCCCAAGGCGTCAATGATGTTGCCCTGGGCATCCTGCAACGCCAGACCCCCTTTGGTAAG
The DNA here is from genome assembly GCA_964503945.1 of uncultured Caldilineales bacterium. Taxonomy (GTDB): domain Bacteria; phylum Chloroflexota; class Anaerolineae; order J102; family J102; genus M2005. The sequence continues at coordinate 1,003 of CAZDCN010000372.1, read as the reverse complement.
GTTGATGGCCTGATCGAAGCTCCCGTCGGGGCGGACGCCCACGTCCTGGTCCGCCCGCACCAGCAGGAAGAAGCCGTGGGGCGGGACCAGCGCGCTTTGCGTCCAGCGGGCGATGCGCACCGGGTCCTGCTTGTCGGTGAGACGGTACCACAGGGAGAGCCCTTGCAGGTCGATGGGGTTCTCCGTGGGGTTGTAGATCTCGATGAATTCCTGATTGTTGTTGCCCTTGACGCCGCCCAGCACCTGGCTGATGACCAGATGATCGATCGCGGGCGCGGGGGGCTCGGTAGTGGGTGCGGCTTCGGTCGGCGTCTGAATGGGGGTTGCCGTGGCCTCGGGGGGCGTGGGAGAGGCGGGCGCAGGTTGTTGGCAGGCCGCCAAGGCCAGCGCCAGCGTGAGCAGGGGAAGCAGGAGGAGATAGCGGACGTGTTTGGGCATGGGATCGTTGCGAGCATGTACGAAGGATGGGGGATGCGTTGGGTGTGTCGCTCATTGTATCGAGTTTTAGGAAAAAAGGGGAAATTGGAACGAATGGGGCACAGGGAAAGCGACACGCGTTCGATTGGCGACGCCGATGCCGGCTGCCCCGCGTTTTGTGGACAAATCGCGCGTAATCAGCTATAATGATTAGGAACTGATGTTCTGATTTATGGGGAACTGTTGGGTTTCCCAAAATCGGCGGCGTTCGGATAAGATGATTCAATCTGATCTTGCTGCGCTTCACGCATTACGTTCTCATGCCCGAATTCCAACTCATCTCCGATTTCCAACCCACCGGCGACCAGCCCGAGGCCATCGCCCAACTGGTCGAGGGCCTGCGCGCGGGCTACAAGCATCAGACGCTGCTGGGCGCGACCGGCACAGGCAAGACCTTTGTCATGGGCAAGGTCATCGAGGCTGTGCAACGCCCGACCCTGGTGCTGGCCCACAACAAGACCCTGGCCGCGCAACTCTACGCGGAGTTTCGCGAGTTCTTCCCCCACAACGCGGTGGAATACTTCGT
>CAZDCN010000371.1:0-3578 GCA_964503945.1 uncultured Caldilineales bacterium | reverse complement strand
ACCATCGAGATTCTTCGCTTCGCTCAGAATGACACAATTCCGCTCAGGGTGACACGATCCCAGCACACACAACCTACGAATACGCCCATGCCTCCAAAACTCACCCCCCTCGATCAAAAAATCAACGACATCTTCCCTGGCCTGGTGGTGCGCAAAGACCTGGTCAAGCTGGTCAAGGGCAACGCCATCGTGCCCACCTACGTGCTGGAATATCTGCTGGGCCAGTACTGCGCCACATCAGACGAGGCCAGCATCCAGTCGGGCGTGGAGACGGTGCGGGAGATCCTGCGCCGTCACTACGTACACCGCAACGAGGCGGGCCTTGTGCGCTCCACCATCCGCGAACGCGGCCGCCACAAGGTCATCGACAAGGTCAGCGTGGTCCTTAACGACAAGCGGGATGTGTACGAGGCCTCCTTTGGCAATCTGGGCGTCAAAGGCGTCATCATCGACGCGGACACCGTCAAGAAACACCCCAAGCTGCTGGTCAGCGGCGTGTGGTGCATTGCCGACCTGGAATATCAGCACAGCGAAGATCGCAACGTCAGCCCCTGGATTCTGGCCTCCCTCAAGCCCATCCAGCTCTCTCACTTCGACTTCGAGGGCTATCTCCAGGCCCGGGCCCAGTTCAGCACCCACGAATGGATCGATCTGCTCATCCAGAGCATCGGTTTCGACCCGGCCATGTTCGGCGACCGTAGCAAACTGCTGCAACTGGAACGCCTGGTTCCCTATTGCGAGCGCAACTACAACCTCATCGAGCTGGGTCCCAAGGGCACGGGCAAATCCCACATCTACTCCGAATTCTCCCCCCACGGCATCCTCATCTCCGGCGGCGAGGTCACCGTGGCCAAGCTCTTTGTCAACAATAGCACCGGCAAGATCGGCCTGGTGGGCTATTGGGATGTGGTCGCATTCGATGAATTTGCGGGCCGCAAGAAGCGGGCCAACAAAGCCCTGGTGGACATCCTCAAGAACTACATGGCCAACAAGAGCTTTTCCCGAGGCATCGAGACCCTGGGGGCAGAGGCTTCCCTGGCCTTTGTGGGCAACACCCAGCATACCCTGCCCTACATGCTCCGCCACGGCGACCTCTTCCAGGATTTGCCCGAACAATATCACGATTCCGCTTTCCTCGACCGGCTCCATCACTACATCCCCGGCTGGGAGGTGGACATCATCCGCGGGGAAATGTTCACCGAGGGCTACGGCTTCGTGGTCGATTATCTGGCCGAGATCCTGCGCAACATGCGCGACTTCGACTACACTCATCTCTACCAGGAACACTTTGAGCTGCTGGATGACATCTCCACCCGCGACCGCACGGGCATCGAAAAGACCTTTTCGGGCCTGATGAAAATCCTCTATCCTCACAAACAGGCTACCAGGGAGGAAGTCGAAGAACTCCTTCGTTTTGCCATCGAGGGGCGCAAGCGGGTCAAAGATCAGCTTATGCGTATTGATCCCACCTATCAGTCGGTACGCTTCGGCTATCGGAACCGTGAGGGAAAAACCATCTTCGTCCAGACCCTGGAAGAAAAAACCTATCCCCAGTATTACCACCAGGGTGCGGGCAGCGACGCCCCGCAGCAGGGCGAGCTCGATTTTGAGGAGCCGGACGCCGTGTCGCCCTCTGACAGCCCCGAGCCGGAGCTCAAGCCGGGCCATGTGGTCATCGAAGAAAACCAGCGCGGCGTCTCTTTCGACCAACTTTTTGGCTCCTACCTGCGCGGCGCCCGGGAGATCACCATCACCGACGCTTATATCCGCCAATTCCACCAGATTCGCAACCTGATGGAGCTGTTGGAGACCATCATCCGGCACAAAGCGCCCGATGAAGAGGTCACCGTGCGCCTGATCACCTCCCGCGACAGCTACAATCCCGAGCGGCAGGCCGAGAACCTGGCCAAAATCCAGGAAATGGTGGCTCCGGCGGGCGTGCATTTCTCGTGGGAATTTACGGATGCGGAGTCCATCCACGCCCGTCACATCATCACCGACACCGGATGGAAGATCACCCTCGACCGCGGGCTGGACATCTTCCAGCGCTACGAGATGAACGACGCCCTGGACCTGGCCAATCGCATGCAGGAATATCGGGCGTGTAAGCACTTTGAAGTCACCTACATCCGCCTGGATGAATCCCAGGCATAGGAGGATTACCATGCCCATCGCCAAACTGGAACCTGTCCCTCTGCGGGAACTCTGGAAACACGAAGCCCTTGATTTCACCACCTGGCTGGCTGAAAACCTTGATTTTGTCAGCGATAAGATTGGCTTTGATCTCACCTTTGTTGAACGGGAAAAATCCGCAGGCGATTTCTCGGTGGATATCCTGGCAGAGACCGGTGAGGGCGATCTCGTGGTCATCGAAAACCAGTTAGAGCGCACCGACCACGATCATCTGGGCAAGCTCATCACCTACATGGCCAATCTGGACGCCAAGATCGCCATCTGGATCACCAGCCAGCCCCGGCCCGAGCATGAAAAGGCCGTGCAGTGGTTGAACGAGACCCTGCCCGCGGACACCGGCTTTTATCTCCTGCGCATGGAGGCTTTCCGCATCGAAAACTCACCCTCGGCGCCGTTGTTCACCCTGGTCTCGGGCCCAAGCATGGAGTCGCGAGAAATTGGCAAGCAGAAGAAGGAGTTAGCCGAACGATACGTATTGCGATTGCGATTTTGGGAGGCGTTGCTGCAACGACTTCAGGGACGCACCAAGCTACATGCCAACATCACGCCCAATAAAGACAACTGGTTGGGCACAGGGGCTGGTCGGAGCGGTCTGGGATACAACTATATCATCTTGATGAAAGGCGCTCGTGTTGAACTTTATATTGATACAGGCAATGAAGAGATCAACAAACGCATATTTGATGAATTGATAACACATCGTACAGAAATCGAAGCCGCATTTGGAGAGCCTCTGGATTGGCAACGTCTGGAAGGTCGGCGAGCCTGTCGCGTTGCCTATCATATCGAGGGTATCGGGCTCAAGGATGAAGACCATTGGCCTCAATTGCAGGACAAGATGATCGCCGCCATGATTCGCTTTGAGAAAGCTTTCAGACCGTGGATTAAGCAATTACGCGTATAAACAGGCGCCTTGCCATGATCGACCAACAATACCCCACCCTGGCCGAATGGGTCCTCAGCGGCGCTGGCTGGATTGAACTGGGCCAGGATGAATATAGCGACTCCCTGGTGCGCATCCTCGACATCGGCGGTTTGCTGTGGGAAAGCGAACGCGACTACAACACGCTGGCCGAGGCCCTTGCCGATGCGGAAACGGCGCTGGCGGACCTATTGAAAGGTCTATAACGCCCAATCATAAATTGCTGAGGGGTAGGAGGCCGCATTGGCGAAATTGTTGCACAAAAACATCATCTTTGATAATATAATGCAATGAAGTTCTCCGAACTGCTCGCTCTGGTAGGTGATGAGCCCCTGTTTTCCAGCGATGTTCTTCTCGCTGGCGACGTCTCGCCCGAGGCCTTGCGATTGCAACTGAGTCGCTGGGTGCGACAGGGCAAGATCATCCAGCTCCGTCGCGGGTTGTATACGCTGGCGCCGCCCTA
>CAZDCN010000370.1:0-3578 GCA_964503945.1 uncultured Caldilineales bacterium | reverse complement strand
CCGACTTGTCCTTCCAGTGGTAGCCCACGTGGAAGGGATTGCGCACGCCTCGCTTCCAGGTTTTGCTGCCCACGTTGCGGATGGCGACGCTGATGGTAACCGTTTCACCCACGGCCCCAAACTCGGGCGCGGCCAGGACTTGAAACTGGGCGCGATAGGGAGGAGCTTTTTCCTGGTATACATCCCAGCGATAGCGATGAACCATGGCCTCGCGAAAATCTTCGATGACCCCCTCCTTTCCCTCAAGATACCATTGGTCGCTTTTGGACCATCGGTAGAGCACCAGCGCCCGAATGGGGCGGAAGGGGTGGCGTTTGTTCCAGTAGTCAATCTCCCCATAAGCGCGCTTCACCCAACCATTGTTCTCATTCAACCAGGGCTCGTTTTGGTCCGCCTCTGTGAGATAGACGGGCAGATGCTGCATGTCCCAGGGGATGGCGGCCATAAAGTCCTGATAGACCCGAAACTCATAGCGCCGCCATTGGAATGGAGGCTGCATGCGGGTCTCCGCGTCGATGAGGTTGGGATCAGCTCCATGGGTGTAGGCATGGATGGTGATGCCGTCGCAATTGTCCGCGCCAATGTGGCGCAACATGTGGCGGAAATAGGTAATCCAATCGCCTTTTGGATTGCCCGGATAGGTGCAAAGCGCGTTCCAGGGGGCCACCGCGGCCGTGAGCACCAGGTCATCCTCGTGGCCGGGCACGCTACGGATGGCTTCCCGGGCCAGGAGATAGGCCTTCGCATAGCGTTCCGGTGTGATTTTCTCACCGATGGCATCTGGGGAGATGGGTTGGGCTGTATTCCAGTCCCAGTCCGCGCCGGGCCATTCAATGGGATGGTTCGGCTCATTGCCGATGACCCAGATGTGCGCGCCCGTGGAGGCTTCAACGAAGTTGGCGCAGCGTTGAGCGAAGGATTCGTAGTACTTTTCGAAAGGGAGGGTGCCCAGCCCGCCATACCCCGCATTGAGTCGCACGATCACGCCTAACCCATGTTGCGTGAGGTGCGTGTAGTCCTTACCCTGTTTATTTGCTGGATTGAAGCCAACAGCCTCTGTAACGAATACCCAACCGGGCGTTCCCATTTCCAGCATGAGATGTTCGCCGCCCGGATCATGCAGGCCGTAAAGATAGGGGGATTCGAAAGCGCGTTTTTTGATCATGATGGGGGAATGGGAGTAACAGGGGAGAAAGGCAATGCGCTGGGAGAATTATACACCGGTCGCGATTTTCTGTCTAACTGCCCGGTCGCAATTGACGAATCCCTTGGAACTCTTTCCGTTCCAGGTGTATAATGCCCTTGACGCCATCTCAAATGCTCGCTTTATGCGAGAAAACCACCCTCGACATGGAGTCAGTCCTGGAAACTTCGTCGCGAAACGCTCACATCGGTGAACCAACATGACCAACGAACTCATCACTGACACCCCCCTCGCCGAAACCGCTGCGCTCTTGCGCAACGGCCAGTTGGACTTGTTTGAGTATCTGGATGCACTTTTCGCCCGGATGGAAACCGTGGAGCCCCAAGTTCAGGCGTTCGTGCCTGAGCCCGATCGTCGCGGCCGCGTGATGGCCGAGGCCCGCGCCCTCGTGGACGCCTATCCCCAGCCGGAATCGCGCTCCCCCCTCTTCGGCGTCCCCATCGGCGTCAAAGATATCTTTCACGTAGCCGGATTGCCCACCCGCGCTGGCTCCAACCTGCCGCCCGAGATTCTCACCGGCTCCGAGGCTGCGGTGGTGCGCATGTTCAAGGCCGCAGGCGCGCTGGTCATGGGCAAGACGGTGACCACCGAGTTTGCCTATTTCGAGCCTGGCCCCACGCGCAACCCCCACAACCTGGCCCACACCCCGGGCGGTTCCAGCAGCGGCTCCGCGGCCGCGGTCGCTGCGGGTGAGGTTCCCCTGGCTGTGGGCACTCAAACCATTGGTTCGGTCATTCGCCCCGCGGCGTTCTGTGGCATCGTGGGTTACAAGCCCACGTATAACCGCATCGATCCTGAAGGCCTGATTTTCTTTTCTCCTTCCGCTGACCATGTTGGCCTGTTCACTCAGGATGTGGCGGGCATGCGGCTGGCCGCGGCGCAGGTTTGTTCGGCATGGGATAAATTCACCGACGTGGTGCGCAAGCCGGTGCTGGGGATTCCGGTGGGACCATATTTGGAACAAGCCAGCGAAGAGGGCCTGGCCGCGTTTCGCCAGCAGGTGGAGCAGCTACGCTCCGCCGGCTATGAGGTGCGGGAGATTCCCATGTTCCAAAACATTGCGGATATCAACCGTATTCATCGCCAACTCATTGCTGCCGAGTTCGCGCAGCAGCATGCCCGCTGGTTTGAAACCTATCGCGACCTCTACCGACCCCGCACGGCTGCCCTCATTCTGGAAGGGCGGGAGGTTCCCGACGAGACGGTGGAAGACGCTCGGGATTTGCAAAAACTGCTACGGGAGGAGACGCTCCACATCATGGATGTGCATGACATCGACCTGTGGATCGCACCAGCTGCGCCTGGCCCTGCGCCCAAGGGGTTGAATAGCACCGGCGATCCCATCATGAATCTGCCCTGGACCTTCCTGGGCCTGCCTGCGGTGACAACGCCCGCGGGCGTGGCGGCCAACGGCCTGCCCCTGGGCCTGCAGATGGTGGGGGCATGGATGATGGATGAAGAGATGCTGGCTTGGGCGGAGGAAGTGCAAGCGCTGTTTTGAAAAAGAATCCGGACACGGATGAACACGGAAAAAACACGGATAATTTAAGAATCTGTGTCCGAAGGCCGTGGAAATCCGTGTCCTCATTTTCATCGGTGTCAGCGGGTTGCCGCTTGTGACGCCAGTTTTGAAAATGAATGTGGCGCACAGATGGCACTGATGGACCGCGGTTCAACGCAGAAATGCCTAAGGTTGGGGGATGCCTGTTTGGTCCTCCGAGTTCAAGCATCAGACTCGGCAGGCGAAGCAACCGTGACATAAGCGGTCCCATTTTCAGCTATGTTGCAGGCTGCCTGAGCCATCCGACGACCTCTGAACGTCAAGGATCATGATGATCCGATCCCGGCCTGCCAAATCCTGGATGGTCTGGACGCGGGCGCTGGGGAAGTGCGATCGGGCCAGGGGCGTGACCGCCTGGGCCTGATCGTGGCCTATCTCCAGCAGGATGGCTCCACCCGGACGGAGATAGCGCGGCGCTTGGGCCAGCAGTCGGGCGATCATCTCAACGCCCGACTCGCCACCAAAAAGGGCTTGGGCCGGCTCGAACCTGGCCACTTCCGGCATGAGCCGGTCTCGCTGGCGTTCGGGAATGTAGGGCAGGTTGGCGAGGATGAGGTCCACGGGCTCGGGGAGGGGCGTCAGCAAGTCGCCCTGGAGGAAGGTCACCCGGGAGGCCAGCCCCAGGCGGCGCGCGTTCTCCCGAGCCACGTCCAGCGCCCGAGGGCTGATGTCGGTGGCGTAGATGCGGGTCTGAGGCGCATGGCGGGCCACAGTCAAGGCGATGGCCCCACTGCCTGTTCCCACATCCACCACAACCGACCGTGGTCGCTCTTTAAGCCAGGCCAGCGCTCGCTCCACCAATTCTTCCGTCTC
>CAZDCN010000369.1:0-3584 GCA_964503945.1 uncultured Caldilineales bacterium | reverse complement strand
GGGCCGCGTGCCTGAAGACGAGCCTGGTGCGGGCTGTGAAACCCGCCCGGGTCGTCGCGCCGGGCGGGGGGAAGCGTTTGGAGGGGGGCTGAAGCAATGTTTTTCGAGGCTTCAAAAGCGGCGGCTCGTCGATACTAATGAAAATGAGGACACGATTTGCACGGCCATTTCTAAAACATCCGTGTTTTCCGCGTTTCGTCAACGCTATCTGGGTTCTCCAAAGCTATTTACAGTTCAAGCCTAATCGCCCAATTCGGACTGGATCGCCCGGTCCAAGTAGGGCAAGGCAAACCCCATGAGGCCGAAGGCCCCCAGCGCGCCCGTGATCAGGCGCATGATGCTGTTGAAGGAGCCCCACTGGTCGCCCGCATAAAACTCGGGCGGGAATCGATAATTGGTCAGAACCGCCAGCCAGACGTTGGTCTCGCGGAAGCCCTCGCGCAGGCCGCCCAGATCGCTCATCACGTGGGTGACGCCGTCGATGGCCAGAGGCGTCAGCAGGATCACCGCCCACTTCCAACTCAACCCCTGCCAGCGTTTCCGCACCAGGGCGTAGACCAGCGCCGCCACGAACCAGCCGCCATAAAAACTCACCATGCGGTCCGACCAGCCCAGCTTCCAGCCCATCTCGGGCGCGCCGATGAAGACGCGCATGGTGCGCGGGATCCCCGAATCGGCCTTTCCGTTCATGGCCATGAGGATTTCGTTTTTTGTGTAGGTGAATTGGGGCCCGAACAGGAACCAGGATCGCTGAGGCAGTTGGTGACAGAAAAACTGGTAGATGAAATAGATGGCCTGTGCGGGCGCTTCCCAGCCCAGGCGCATGAACACGGGCGCCAGCCAGGGCAGCAGATTCCACAACCCCAGGAAAAACACGGCCATCCACACCCAGTTGCGCAGCATCCACGCGGCCAGGCGGTGGATGGTCTGATCGAAGGAGGAGGTCTGGACGGGAGCGAGGGAGGTCATGGCGTCATCCTGCGCAGCAGGAGAGCATGGCCGGGTCTTTGTCGAAAGCCAGCGCGGCCAGCTTCAGGCCCTCCACGTTGGTGAGATAGGGGTAGAGCGCGTCCCGGAACTGGCTGAGGGGGAGTCCGAAGCGGATGGCCAGGGACGCGGTCTGGATCATCTCGCCCGCCTCGGGGGCCAGGATGTTCGCGCCCAGAAGCTGATCCGCGCCGGGATCGGCCACCAGCTTGATGAGCCCGCGGGTGTCGAACGCGGCCAGGGCCCGGGGCACATGCTGCATCTCCAGGATGCTGACGCTGACATCGCGGCCCTGGGTCCGGGCCTGGGCCTCGGTGAGGCCCGCTGTAGCCACTGCTGGATCGGTGAACACCACCGCGGGCATCCCCGTCAAATCCAGACGCGCATCCGCGTCCCCCAGCGCGTGCGAGGCGGCGACGCCCCCCGCGGCCGCGGCCGTATACACGAACTTGGGCAGGGTGGTGACATCCCCCACCGCGTACACGCCGGCCGCGGACGTGCGCAGATGCTCATCCACCACGATAAAGCCGCCCGCGTCCAACTCCACCCCGGCTTCTTCCAGGCCCATGCCGGCGCTATTGGGCGTCCGGCCTGCGGCCATGAGCACTGCGTCGGCCTTCAGAGTGAAGCTTTGCCCATCCAGCTTCGCCTTCACCTCGGCCTTGTCTCCCCGACGACGCAAGGCCTGAATCCCCACGCCCGTCACCACCCGCACGCCCTCATCCTGCAGATACCCGGTCAGCGCCTCGCTGATCTCGGGCTCATGCTCGGGCAGAATGCGGGGGCTGCGTTGGAGGATGGTCACCCGCACGCCCAGCCGGGCGAACATCTGCCCCAGCTCCAGGGCCACAGCCCGCCCGCCGAGGACGATCATGCTCTCGGGCAGGGCCTCCAGGGCCATGGCCGACGTGCTGTCCAGCACATCCACCTCCTTCACGCCGGGGATGGGCAGGATGCGGGGGCGGGCGCCGGTGGCGATGACGATGGCCCGGGCCGAGAGAACCCGGTCGCCCACGGCCACCTGGCGGTCGGGCGTGAGCCGGGCCCAGCCGCGGATCAGGGTGATGCGGTCGGGATAGGCGGCCAGCACATCGATGTACTTCTCCCGCCGCAGTTGCTCCACCCGCGCGTCCTTCTGCGCCCGAATGGCGGGCCAGTCGACGCCTTCCAGGCGGGTGTGGACCCCCGCGAAGGGGCTGTGCGCGGCGCGGCGGGCCTGCTCCGCCGCCCGGATGAGGACTTTCGAGGGCACGCAGCCGATGTTCACGCACGTGCCGCCGATGGTCCCGGCCTCGATGATGGCCACTCGCGCGCCCTGCTCCGCCCCGCGGATGGCCGCGGCCATGCCCCCGCCCCCCGTGCCGATGACGATGAGGTCGTAATCGTGGGCGGGAGAGGGGATGAACGCGGGGAGATCATCGTCGGCCGCGAGGACGGGCGTTGCCGCGGCCGGTTCGGGGCGGACCGCCCGGTAGCCCGCTTCTTCCACCGCCCGGATCAGGTCCTCGACCCGCGCGTCCTCCTTCATCCGCACGATGGCTTTGCCCGACTGCCAGCCCGGGACCTGGGCGGCGATGACGCCGGGCGCGCGGGCCAGGGCCTCTTGCACGTGTGCGGCGCAGCCGGGGCAGGTCATGCCTTCGATGTTGAGGGTGAGACTTCTTGGGGATCGGGGGGTGGAAGCGGGCGTTTCATCGGGATTCATGGAGATTCCTTTGGGGCTTTGGCGAGGGCCTATGGTTTGAGAGGATATTGCAGGCTGCGGGCCTGCTGCTGGCGGAGCTGGTCGGGCGTCCACCATGTCTGGATATAGCGTATCACGGCCACGATCTCCTCGTCTGTAAGCTGGTCTCCCAGCGCGGGCATGACCTTGCCCCCGTTTTGGATGAGTTCCTGGATCTGGCCATCGGGATGATGCCACGCGTGTTCGGTTTCATCCAGTGCGGGCGCTTGCGGGATGCCATACCCCTCGCCGTTTTCGCCATGGCAGGCGGCGCAGGTGTTCTGATACACCTGTTCGCCCAGGGCCAGCATGTCTTCGTCCACACCGGCGACCTGAACGGGCGCGTTGCGGTTCACCTGGGAGAATATCACAAGGGCGACGACAAGCAGGGTTCCAATGATCAGGGCGCCCAATGCCATAAGCTGGGCGGGATTACGTTGCGATGATTTGCGGGCAGCGGCGGTTTTGGCTTTGCGTCGGCGGGCCATAAAGAAGCAGTCTCCTTATGCATGATTGAAAAATGAGCGCGCTTGAAGCAATGGAAGGCGCTCTTCATCCTATCGGGCCAATGTAACGCCGCATTAACAGCATTGTGAAGAAATGATGAAGATTTCCATGGCCCGCCATTTGCGCTACAATGGAAGCATCCATTTTGAAACCCCGACGGCTTGGCAGCAGGCCTGCTGCGGGCTCGCCCGAGCCGATGCCGATGAAAATGGCGGCCAGGGGCAGGTTGCAAGTCGCAGGTGAAGCTGCGCGTGATCACCCGGAGCTGAAGCTCCGGGCTACGACACGACGCCGGGTGAACCCGGCTTTCGGGCGGGCGACCACGGCCAAAGCCCCGTTGACGGGGCGCACTTTCTAGCCCGCAGGT
>CAZDCN010000368.1:0-3587 GCA_964503945.1 uncultured Caldilineales bacterium | reverse complement strand
AAATCGCCGCCATACAAACCCACGGCCTCGGTCAGAGCCCGAATGCTTCCATCCTCCCTTACGAGCTGCTGAAACCGGGCTGCATCCAGCCAGATGGATTGATTTTCGTCCAGCCCCACCGCGGCGCGGGTGATGATGAGATGCCCGCCCACCAGCTTGCGCAGGTTGCTCAGGGTCTGGCGCAGGTTGTTTTTGGCGTCGGCCTCGGGCAGCTCACCCCACAACAGGCCCGCGAGCGCTTCCCGGCGATGCGTCCCGCCCGTCATGGCCAGATAGGCCAGGAGCGCGGGCGCTTTGCTGGAAAGAAAGCCCGTCATGACCGCGCCATCCCGTTCGACCTGGACGCCGCCCAACAGGCGGAGGGTGAGAGAGGCTGGCGCGGGCATGATTCCAAATGATTTCCAAATGATGATTCGGTAGGATGGGCGCGTAGCCTATCACAAACAGCTGCGAAAACAAAACCTCTCCCGAAACATGCCCGAAAATCGCCCCTCATCCCGCTATATTTTCATCCTCACGGTGTGGAAGGAAGAAGGACCGCCTCCCAACGCCCCGCCGGCATGGCGCATCAGCCTGGAGGATATGCACACCGCGCGGAGGTTCGGCTTCAGCGATTTTCAAAGTCTTTCCCGTTTTCTTCGATCCTATCCCCCTTCCACGTCCACTCAGAACGACGATCCAGGAGGAAATCCATGACTCGACATGTTTCAGCCATTCTGCTTGCGCTCCTGCTCGGCTTGGCGCTGAGCGCATGCGGCGGCAGCGGCGCCACGTCAACGCCATCCGCGCCCACCGCCGCGCCCCTTGTCCAACCGACCTCGCTCCCACCCACCGCGCCCCCGCCCACGGCAGCTCCCACGCAACCCCCCATCCCGGTTCGGTCCGACATCCCCATGATGACCGACGCGGCCAACGTGATGGTTGCGCAGCATGATCCGCAAGAAGGCCCCGCCTACTCGGTGAATTACGTCTCGGCCAGCCCGCTGGACCAGGTGTCGAGCTTTTATCAGGCGGCGATGCCGGGCCTGGGGTGGACCCCCGACGGCGGGGTGAGTTCCGCGAACACGCCTGCGGGCCAGGGGCGGGTGCTGGCCTTTCGCAAGGATCAGGAGCAGGCCGCGGTGACTCTGACCAACGCGGGCGGCGTCACCCAGGTGATTGTTAGCATTGCTCCCCTGCAAGCCGTCTCCACAGAAGCCCCACCTCAACCCGCGCCTTCACCCACCACCCCAGCGCCCGCGGCGGGCTCTTCCGCACCCGATGGGGCGGACGACATCCCCCTGATGCCCGATGCGGGCGGGGTGACCACCGCGGCCAGCGGTGACGAGCTCGTCATTGGCTACCAATCGCCCTCCACCGTGGATCAGGTCACGGCCTTTTATCAGAGTCAGATGCCCGCGTCCGGGTGGACCGCGCGGTCCCAGGTCGTCTCGGGCGTGGCGGGCGTGAATGCTGTGCTGGATTTCGACAAGGATGGACGGCAGGCCACCGTGACCATCACCAACCTGGGGATGGGCGCGCAGGTGGCCATCGCGGTGCGCGGACGGGCCGAGGCTGGAAATCCGGCCCCCACCGCCCCGCCCGCGCCCCAGGCTCCCGCCCCCACCCCGCCGCCTCCACCCACCCAACCTCCGGCCCCTGCGCCCACGCCCACCCCGCCGCCTCCACCGGCCTCGGGCCCGCGGGATGACATCCCCTTCATGCCCGACGCCACCAACCTGGATGTAAGCGCCGTCGGCGGGGACTACACCGCCACCTACAATACGCCCAGCAGCGTGGACGCGGTGGTCGCCTTTTATCAGCAGCAGATGCCCCCGCGTGGCTGGACCTATCTCGCGGACGATGCGGCCATCGTGCCAGGCGTCACCGCCACCCTGTATTTCGCCAAGAGTGGGGAAGAGGTGGTCGTAGTCATCACCAACCAGGGCGTCACCCAAGTGCAGATCGATCTCCAGTAGTTTGACAATCGGGGCAATTCCATATATCCTCTCTCCGCATCACCCTTTCGCCCGCCGCAACCCGGCGGGCGCTTTTTGACACGCGCGTTGCTCATGCTCAAGTATTGGATCGGCTTCAATCGGGTTCCGGGCATTGGCTCCAAACGGCTGCGGGCCCTGATCCACGCGTTCGGGGACGTGGAAGCCGCATGGCATGCGTCCGAACGCGAGCTGCGCGACCTGGGCCTGGATCAACGCGCCATCCGCAATCTGCTGGAGGCCCGGGAGCGGCTGGACCTGGACGCCGAGCTGGCGAAGGTCGAGGACGCGGGCGTGCGCGTGCTCACCTGGGATGATCCCGACTATCCCGCCAACCTCCAGCGCATCGACGCGCCCCCGCCCGTGCTTTACCTGCGGGGGGAGCTGAGTCTGGAGGATGAGTGGGCCGTGGCCGTGGTGGGCACCCGCCGGGCCACAGCTTATGATAAGGAAGTGGCCCGCAAGCTGGCCTCGGAGCTGGCCCGCGCGGGCGTGACCATCGTCAGCGGCCTGGCCCGGGGCATCGACGCGGAAGCCCACCGCGCGGCCCTGGACGCGGGCGGCCGCACCCTCGCGGTCCTGGGCAACGGGCTCGACCGGGTCTATCCGCCCGAGCATCTGGCCCTGGCCAAAGACATCACGGCCCAGGGCGCGTTGATCAGCGAGCAGCCCCTGGGCATGCGGCCCGACGCCCGTAACTTTCCCGCGCGCAACCGCATCATAAGCGGACTGAGCCTGGGCGTGCTGGTGGTGGCCTGCCCCTGGAATTCGGGCGCGATCATCACGGCCAAGCAGGCCCTGGAGCAGGGCCGAGAGGTCTTCGCCACGCCCGGCGGCATCCTCTCCCGCAACAGCGAGGGCCCCAACCGTCTCATCAAGGAGGGTGCCACGCCCGTCACCGAAGCCAACGACATCCTCGAGGCCCTGAACCTCACCCACGCCGTGCAATATGTGGACGCCCGCCTGTCCCTGCCCGAAGACCCCATCGAGGCCCAACTGCTGGGGCTCCTCTCCGCCGAACCCCGGCATGTGGATGACATCCGCCGGGAGGCGGGCCTGCCCGTGCAACAGGTCAGCAGCGCCCTGGCCATGCTGGAGCTCAAGGGCATGGCGCGGTCGGTCGGGGGCATGAAATACGTCCTCGCTCGCGAGCCGGGGCCTGTTTACAAAGTGGATTAGGATTGGGAATTTCCACCCCCACGCCTACTCTCTCCCTCTCATCCTACCCAATCACCGACACCGGAAACTCCATGGAAGCTTACTGCGTCAAATGCAAAACCAAGCGTGAGATGCTGAATCCCACGCCCGTCTATACCGAAAGCGGCACGCCCGGCACCCGCGGCAAATGCCCGGTGTGCGGCACGAATATGTTTCGCATGGGCTACACCCCCGCCCACGAGGGCGTCGAAAAACCGGCGGTGGTGAAAAAGCCCAAAAAGAAGACCGCCAAAAAGAAACCGACCGCCAAAAAATCCACCCGCAGCCGCAAGTCCAAAACGCCGGGCGAGCGCAAGGGCAAACTGGTCATCGTGGAATCGCCCGCCAAGGCCCGCACGGTCGGGCGCTTTTTGGGCCGGGGCTACACCGTCAAGGCCTCGGTGGGCCATGTGC
>CAZDCN010000367.1:0-3595 GCA_964503945.1 uncultured Caldilineales bacterium | reverse complement strand
TGGGCGTGGCCGCCTTCCCCAGCGCCAGCACAACGATGCGCTCGAAGCGGTTCAACTCATACCTCTTTCCCTCCACCCAAAACGCCTCATCCTCCCAACGAACCGCCCGATCCACCGCATTCGCCGGGTCCACAGCCTCCAACGCCGCGGCCAGAATGGGCAAAATGCGACCGCGGCGCTCCGGATCCGGCTTCAGAAAATCGGAATCGAAATGCGTCATGTCAGAACTCCTCGATATCGCCGTAGCGCAGATTTTCGATGAGGACATAGCCGATGGCCGTCACCGCCATGAGGATGACGCTCATCGCCACCGCCTGGCCGAAATTCGCCCGGCCCGGCTGGCCCAGCAGCCGATAGATGGCCACGGGCAGCGTGGGGAATTGCGGTCGGGTCACCAGCAGACTGGCGCTGAACTCCCCCATGCTGATGGTGAAGGCGAACACCACCCCCACCAGCAACGACCGTCGCAGCATGGGCAGGTCGATATGTTGCAGCACGCGCATCGTGCTCGCCCCCAGCACCTGCGCCGCCTCCCGCAGGTGTGGATGCATCCCCCGCAGCACGGGCAGGATGGAGCGCAGCACAAAGGGGAAGGCGATAAGCGTGTGCGCGATGGGCACGATGAGCAGGCTCGTGCGCAGATTCAGGGGCGGTCGGTTCAGCGCCACGATATAGCCAAAGCCCAGGGTGATCGCGCTGGTTCCCAGCGGCAGCATGAACAGCGGGTCCAGCAATCGGGCCAGGGAAAAACGTCCGCGGTGGGGTTCGCTGAGCAGATAAGCCGAAGGCAAGGCAATACTCACGGAAAAGAGGATGGCGGCCAGGGCGAAGACCAGGGAATTCCTGGCCGCTTCGATGGGCGTCACGAAAAAAATGGACCCGGTGCGGTTGACGAACAGGGCCTGGTAATAGGCCAAGCTCCATCCCTCTCCGGTCCGAAACGATTGTATCACCAAAGCCGCCAGGGGCGACAGCAGGAAAATCGCCAGCGTGGTGAAAATCGTCACCGCCAGCAGCTTTTCGCCCGCGGTGCGCAAGGGCCGTTGCGTGCGCCCCACCGCCTGAAACTCAATGGGCGCGGTCATGCGGCGCTGCAGCCGAGTGTAAACCGCCATCATGCCCAGGGTAAAGACCATCTGCAGGATGGAAAGCGCGGCAGCCACGGGCAGATTGAACAGCCGCACCGCGGTGCGATAGATCTCCACCTCGATGGTGGCAAACCGCGGCCCGCCCAGGATCAAAATCACCCCGAACGAGGTGAAATTGAAGAGATAAGCCAGCAGCCCTGCGGCCAGGATGGCAGGAAACAGCAGGGGCAACGTGATGTGTCGAGCCCGGGCCCACGGCCCTGCGCCCAGCACCGCGGCCGCGGCCTCCAGCCGAGGGTCCATATTCGCCCAGAACCCTCCCACCATGCGGATGATGACCGAGGTGTTATAAAAAACGTGCGCCAGCAGGATGACGCCCAGGGTGTGGAGAAGCTGGATGGGGGGCTTGGGCAGGTCGAACAGAGCCATGAGCCACTGGTTGACCAACCCTCTCGGCCCGATGAGCGCGATGAACGCGGTGGCCGCCACCACCGTAGGCATGACAAAGGGCAACGTCACCAGGGCCCGCAGCAGCTTTTTGCCCGGAAACCGAAACTTGGCGAAGAGATAGGCTGCGGGCAAGCCCAGCGCCAGCGCGCCCAGGGTGCTCAGCGCCGCCTGCCAGATGGTGAACCAGACCACCCGCAGGTAGTAAGGTTTCTCCCACAGCGCCCGCAAGCTTTCCGCGTCGAAACGCCCCTCCGGAAAGAGACTGATTTTGAAGATCGTCAGGATGGGATAGAAGAAAAACAGCGCCAGGAAGGCCAGAGGGATGGCGGCCAGCAGCCAGCGCTGGGTTCGCGTCAGATGC
Organism: uncultured Caldilineales bacterium; assembly: GCA_964503945.1. GTDB lineage: Bacteria > Chloroflexota > Anaerolineae > J102 > J102 > M2005. Next base: position 1,696 of record CAZDCN010000367.1, on the reverse strand, counting down.
ATGGGGAGCCCGTTGAAAAGTGGGAATTCGGAATCGTTGCCGTCGCCCGGATGACATCGCCATGGTGGAAGAGGGCCGCGGCCAGGCCAAAGGCCCAGCCCAGGGCCAGGATGACGCGGTTTCGGGCCAGCCCCGGTCGCCCGAACCGATACGCCAGCCCGCCCGCCAGCCCGTGCGGGTTGGGAATGTGCTCCAGCCGTTGCACCTGAAACCCCGCCTTTTCCAGAGCCAGCCGCAGGCTCTTGGGTGTGAAATGCACGCGATGCCGGGGCAGGTCCCAGTGATACCAGAACGGCCCCAAAACGCGCGCGCCCCAGCCCGCCCGATTGGGGACCTCCACGATGAGCAGCCCATCCTCGCGCAACGCGCCGCGCAGCCTGCGCAACGCGGCCACGGGCGAATCCAGATGCTCCAGCGCGTGCCACAGGGTGATGACGTCATAATGACTCTCGGGCAGGATGGCTTCCTCCACGCCCGTGGACTGCACCCGCACCCCCTGCTTTCGGGCCAGGGCCGCGGCCTCGGGGTCGGGCTCGACGCCATCCACCTGCCAGCCCAGGCGGATGAGGCTGGCCCCATACGCGCCCCCGCCGCAGCCCACATCCAGCAGCCGGCCCGGCGGCGGAGGCGGCGGCTGCCACGTCCACCCGCGGACCCGGGCCAGCCAGCGGAATAGCAACCGCGGCAGGGGCAGCGCGTCCGGTTGGGGATAGCCAAACCCCGCCCGGAGGGTGGCGGCCAGCCGTCCTCGCCAGCCCCGGGCCGGTCGACTCATGGCCCGATGGGGCTCGTAATCGCCCGCATACGCCGCGGCCCGATGCGCCTCATCCCACATCGCGGTCGCGGTCACCCCCGCGCCGCAACAGGGACACGCCCACACCGGATAGCCGCGGGCGTCGCCCATGCGGTAATCGGGCGCAGTGACCAGCAATCGGGCCGTGGCCCGACCGCAGATGGGACATCGGGGATTGCTCATTCCCGCAGCATGACGTCGGTCCAGGCTTCGATCCAGGCCTCGCGATTAGCCGCGATCTCCTCAAAGGGCAGCTGCACCGGGTCCTCCGGGACCTGCGCCCATTTCTCGAATAGATCGCCCACCGCAGCTTTGCTGTTGGCCGGATACACCCACATGTGCGTGGGGATGTCCTCCTGGAACATGGGGCTGAGGAGGAAATCCACCAGCTTGCGCGCGGCCTCCTGGTTGGGGCTTTTGGCCAGAATGCCCACGAACTCGATCTGCTCGAAGCTGTTGCCCGGCGTGTTGACGCTGGCTGTGGGCGGCTCGGGCAGGTTGTTGAAGAAGACCTCGGCCGCGGGGCTGGTGGCGTAGCTCACCACGATGGGGCGGTCGCCCTCGCCCCCTGAGCCCACAGTGAACTGCCCGAAATACGCGTCGCTCCAGCCGTCGGTGACCAGTACGTCGTTTTTCTTCAGATCGCGCCAGTAGTCGAGATAGGTGTATTCGCCCTGATCGCCGAAACGCCACACGGTGATGAACAGGAACGCCAGGCCGGGCGAGGAGCTGGCCGGGTTTTCCACCACAGTCAGGCCCTTGTACTCCGGCTTGAGCAGGTCCTCGATATCCGCGGGCGGTGCGATGCCGTGCTCCTCGAACCATTGGATATCGTAGTTCAGGGTGACGTAGCCGTAATCTACGGGCAGCAGCCGGTTTTCGGGGTCCAGCTTGAACCGGTCG
>CAZDCN010000366.1:0-3601 GCA_964503945.1 uncultured Caldilineales bacterium | reverse complement strand
TGGGGATTTGCGCAGCAAGTCGGGCCGCAACGTGGCCCGCAGCGCGGCCCGCCGCTTGCACGAGGCGGGTTTTCGGGTGGTGAAACGCAGGCCCGAAGCGTTCGGGCTCCTCGCGATCAAATAATCATCCCCCCAGGCCGCCGAACACACTCCGGGCGATGATGTTGAAGATGAGGCCCAGGATGAAGAGCATGCCTGCGGCCCGGTTGAAATACATGCTCCAGGCCACATACCACAACGGCCACACGGGCCAGTTCTCCGGCTTTTCTTTGGGCTTGGGCAACGAAAGCACCGTCCACACCGTGCGCAGCCGCATGCCTGCCAACACCGTCACCAGAATCCAGAACCCGACCACGCCCTGAATGGCCAACACAAAGATGAGCAGATAGAAGAGGATGAAGGTGGCCTTGAGCAGCGCGATGGCCCGTTTCTGGCCCAGCACCACGGGCAGCGAATGGATGTCCGCCCTGCGGTCCTCCTCCATCTTGTCGATATGCTTGCCGATAAGCGCCGAGGCCACGATGAGCCCGTAGGGCAGGGACGCCCACCAAACGTTGGGGTTGAGCTCGCCGGTGATGGAATAGTAGGTCCCCACAATCATCAGCGGCCCCCACACGATAAGGGCTGTGATCTCGCCCAGCGCAAAGCGTTTGAGGATGCTGGTGTAGCCCATGCTCAGCAAAAAGCCCGCCACCGCGAAGGCGATGACCAGGGGACCCTGCACCGAAGCCAGATAGAGCATGACGCCCACATCCAGCAGCGTGAGAATGGCTGCGCCGACGAGCAGACGGTTGGGCGTGGTGAGACCGCCCAGGAGGGGATGGGTGGCGTATTGGCCGCGAGGGTAGTCCTCGGTGTCCACCCCGCGGCGGGTGTCCACGTAATCGTTGACCAGATTGTTGGTGGCGTGCGCGGCCAGCAGGCCGATGATGGCCAGCAAGGCGTAGCCCAGCTCCTTCCAGCCGAACTGCGCGCCCAATTCGGCGGCCAGCAGCGCGCCGATGACGCCCGAGGTCAGGGTCATGGAGAAGACGCAGGCCCGGGCGATGACCAGCCATCGGGTGATGAAATCCGCATGCTGAATGTCGGGCGCGTTGCATTGCTGGATGGCCACGCGCCAGCGGCCCAACAGGGAAAGATGTTCGGGCGGGGCGGGGATGCCCTCTTCGGGCAGGATATTATCGGCCATGATCGGAAAGTGTACGCGTAGAGAAAGTTGGCGAGGCGGACCTCTTCATGGTACTCTAACCAGCGCTTCTCCGCCAAACTTCCCCATCCACTATGCTCACGCTTCACTCCCCGATGGCCAAAATCACACCCGAATTCGCTCGCGCTCTCTACGAAAACGCGGATGCGGCGCACGCCTTCGACCACGCGCTACGGGTGACGCGGCTGGCTGTGCGCATCGCCCAGGCCGAGGGCGCAGATGTTACCATCGTGCGCGCGGCCGCGCTGCTGCACGATGTGGCGAACGAGCGCCGCGATCACCATCTCGCCAGCGCCCGCATCGCCCGCGAGGTCCTGTGCGACGCGCCTCCCGCCTTCGTGGACGCGGTGGCTCACGCCATCGAGGCGCATCGCTTCAGCCAACCGCCCGCGCCGCGCACGCTGGAGGCGCAATGCCTGAACGACGCGGACAAGCTGGATGCCATCGGAGCCATGGGCGTGGCTCGGGCCTTCGCCTTCGCAGGCGCGCACGGCAATCGGTTGTGGACTCATCCCCTGACTGAACTCGAGCAGCTTCTCGGTCCCGACCGCGACGCCTATCGCCGGGCGCATGGCGGCGGCCGCGATTACACTCCTTCGCACGAACTGTTATGCAAGCTCACGCGCCTGGCCGACGCCATGTACACGGCCACAGCCCGCCAGATGGCCCGCGAGCGCCACGAATTCATGATGGCATTCTTCCAGCGGTTGGATGAGGAGGCGCTGGGACGGCGTTAATGGGCGTCATCCCTCCACCAGCGCGTAGCGGAAGGGGAAGAGAGCGATGGGGATGAGCTTGATGTGCTGTTTGGCGAAGGGAATGCCGATGATGGTGAGGGTCAGCACAACGGCTGAGGTGAGATGGATGAGGGCGATGCCCCATCCGAAGAGGAACAGCCACAGCACGTCGAGAAGCAGAGCCAGAAAGGAATCCGCGTGGGGCGTTTTTTCCACGCGCTTGCCAAAGGGTGCGAGGTTGGCTACGCCGATCTTGATGGATTGAATGCCGAAGGGAATGCCAACAATGGTCAGCATCATGGCGAGCCCGCCCAGGACATAGCCCAGGCTGGCAAGGAAGCCGCCAAAGATCAGCCAAAGGATGTTGCCTAAACAACTCATGAGGATCGTTGTCTCCTTGATGAAGTGAATTCACTCCCTTTACGCAAGGGATGAAAACAGGTTTCGCGTGAGGAAAACTTGCAAATGAGGGCTCAAAAAGCGCCCTGGCTGTGTTGAAAATTTTTTCAGCAAGATGACAGTGTTTTGACAGGAAGATTTCATTTTTCCGTGCTATAATGAGGAAAACAGCCACTTCGGGGAACATCCTCCTTGTCATCCTTTGCACGTTTCCGATTATTTCAACCATTTGTTTTGCCGTCGGGTTTCATCACTCGCCGATGGGACTCGCCAAGTTTGTTCAACCAAGGAGAGAGAAAATGACGAAACCTGGAGCCGCTCTTGCCCTTCTCATGACTATGTTGCTGGGAATGTTGGTGATGGCGGGGTGCAATTCCGGTCCGACAGAATCGGACGTAGCGACTCAGGTGGCCGAGGCGGTGGCCGCCACGGAGGCTGCAAAGCCCACGGCCACACCCATCCCCACCAACACCCCCACTACATCCCCAACCGACACGCCTACGTCCGAACCGACCGATACGCCTACGCCGGTTCCCACGGACACCCCTACGCCCGAACCGACAGCCACCCCCACGCCTCCGCCAACGGACACCCCCACGCCAACGCCCGAACCTGTGCAGGTGACCATGAACAAAAACGCCAACCTGCGTAGCGGCCCCGGCACGAACTACCTCGTGGTGAAGAAAGGCGCGAAGGGCGAGACCTTCGTTGTGTTGGGCAAGGCCGAGATGAAGGATGGCGTCTGGTGGGAGATCGATCTGGGCGAGGGCGAAACCGGCTGGGTGAGGGAGGACCTGGTGACCCTGTCGGGGGATGCAGACGAGGTGGCTGTGGTCGCCGAGCTTCCTCCCACGCCCGAGGCCACCCCCACCCCCAAACCGCCCCCTGGCCCGCGCGGCGTCTTGCTCTACTCCAACGCCAATCTGGACGCCCAGCAATGGGAACTGTGGGAATACAACTTCAACACAGGCAAGAAACGCTTCCTGCACGCCTGGCGCACCGAGGTGGACTTTAGCCCCGACGGCCGCCAGGTGGCTTATTTCGCCTGGCCGGGCGACAAAGGTCGGGATCAGGTGGGCATCTGGATCATGAATAGTGACTACACCAATGAGCACCGCATCCTGCCCGGAGGCGCTTATCCCTCCTTCAGCCCCGGCGGCGACCGCCTCGCGGTCATGGGCGACCAGATATACATCGTCAATAGCGACGGCAGTGGCCTGCGCCCTCTCATCCCAGGCGAATACCCCGATTGGTCGCC
>CAZDCN010000365.1:0-3608 GCA_964503945.1 uncultured Caldilineales bacterium | reverse complement strand
AGCTCGTAATAAAGATCGATAACTTCCTGCAGCAGGGGAGGCTCCGACGAGGGCAGGGTCTTGACCGATTGCAGTCGCCGGAAATACTCCTCATAAGAAAGATCGGCCAGTTCCTTGTACACCTTGCGTCCCATGCGCACCCGCAGGGGGATGATGGTGATGCCGTATTGTTCGATTTCTTCCGGCGTGAGATGGGCGCTGCTGTCGGTGACGATGCGGATGTTGCTCATAGTGGCTCCGTTCCATAAAGCGCGTTGGCGCACATCATCTCCCAGCCCACGTTGGTCCAATTGGCAACGAAATTGAAACGTGATGCGTAAAACGCTTTCGCATTACGTATTACGCATTACGCATTACGCATTCCGCATTCCACTGCCTGCACCAGCGTGATGGGGATTCAAGAAAGATGCGTTAAACGATGTGCATTCATTATACATCATTTTCGCCCGATTTTGGGCCTTTATTCCACCGAAATGATGTAATGGTAGTGGGGTTGTCCCCCTGAGATGACCTCTGTCTCCACATCGGGGTGGCGGGCGGCGATGGTTTGGGCCAGGGCCCGCGCCTGGGCCTCCTCCACCGGCTGGCCGTAGTAGATGGTCACCACGTCGAAATCCTCCTGGGTCAGGAACGCGTCCAGCGCCCGCAGGGCCGTTTCGTTGGGGTCATGGCCCGCACAGCACAGCGCGCCGTCCGCCAGGGCGATGATCTGCCCCTCCTGCACATCCACCCCGTTCAGCGCGGCCTCGCGCACGGCCCGGGTGACTTCGATGGTGTGGACGTCGGTCATGGCCAGGCGCATGGCCTCCACGTTGGCCTCCGCGGGCACCTGGGGATTGTACGCGATCATGGCGGCCACGCCCTGGGGCAAGGTGCGGCTTTCCACCACAAACACGTTCTTGTCCGCAAGCTGGGCCGCCTGCCGCGCGGTCAGGATGATGTTCTTGTTGTTGGGCAGGAGGATGACCTCTGGCTCGGGGATGCGTTCGATGGCCCGAAGCAGGTCCTCGGCCGCGGGGTTCATGGTCTGGCCGCCCTGGACGATGTGACACGCGCCCAGGCTGCGGAACACCTGGGCGAAACCCTCGCCCGGCGTCACCGCCACCACCGGCGCGCAGAAGCCGTCTTCCCCCGGCGCGGCCTCCTCCCATGCGCCCTTGCGCCGCAGGGTTTGCAAGGTCATGTTCTCCACGACGATGTCATCCAGCGGGCCCAAGGCCGCGCCGTAGGCCAGGAAGGGGCCCGGATTCTCGCCATGGACGTGCACCTTCGTCACCCGGCCCGCCCGGCCCACGACGATGCTCTCGCCTCCCAGTTCGATGAGTCTGCGGCGGATGGTCTCCTCGTCGGCCGGGGCGTCATAGACCAGGAACTGGATGTCGTACCCCCATTCGTCGGGCAGCGCTTCCAGCCGGGGCTGGATGAAGGACGCGGTCGCGGTGGGGGCTTCGCCCGTCGCCGCGTGGGTCATGCCCTCCAGCAGATACACGAACCCCGCGCCTCCCGCGTCCACCACGCCCGCCTCCCGCAAGACGGGGAGGAGATCGGGTGTTTGGGCCAGGGTTTCGCGAGCTTTGTTCAGGCAGGTAGTGAGGAGAAAGGGGATGTCCTCCCTCAGCGCGGCTGCGTGCTCCCCCGCGTCGGCCATGGCCCGGATGACGGTGAGGATGGTGCCCTCCACCGGCTGCATGACGCCATGATACGCGACGCGCTGGCCCTGGCGAAAGGCCCGGGCCAGGGCCTGGGCGTCCACGGTCTCCAGCGGGCCCATGACCTCGGCCATGCCGCGGAAGATCTGAGAGAGGATGACGCCGCTGTTGCCCCGGGCGCCGCGAATGGCCCCGTACGCGGCGTCTCGCATCAACTCCCCGGCGTGGTCGCTTTCCCGGGCCTCGATGGCCTTCCAGGCCGCCTGCATGGTCAGGAGCATGTTGGACCCGGTGTCGCCGTCGGGCACGGGAAACACATTCAGCGCGTTCACCTCATCCCGATGGCGGCGTAAATGCTCCAGCGCCGTTCCCAGCATGGTCTTCAGCGCCGCGCCATCCACCACCTGCGGCGAAGCCATTCCATCCGCCACCATGCCTTACTCCTCATCCCCCGACGGCTGGCTAACGCGCAGGGCCTGCACATGCACATTCACAGCCAGCACGGGCAGGCCCAGGGCCTGTTCCACCGTGTACTTCACCCGATTGATGACCCCGCGGGCCACTTCGGAAATGCGCGTGCCGTATTCCACGATCAGATAGAGGTCGATGATGACGCCCTCATCCTCCACCATGACCAGCACCCCCTTGTGGCTCGGGCCCGACCGCCGCAATCCCCGCCGCCACGCCTCGAAGCGGCTGCGGTCGGCCAGCCCCACCACGCCATAGCTCTGCAGCACCGCGTGTTCGGCCAGGCTGGCCACGGCTTCGGGCGAGATTTCGATGACGCCCAGGTCGGTCTTTCGTGTGATCATGATGGAGAAGATTTGCGAAAAAGGACAGCTTATGCTAAGCTACTTGTCGCGCCCCGAACGGGGGGCTTTTTATTGGCGCAAAATGCGTGCGTGTTTTCCTGGCCGCTGCTGTGAACCTCGCAAGGTCACCTTCATTGCGCCATCCAAGCTGCCTACTATTCACTGTTTTCTGATATTTCGGAGAGTTCATCATGGCCAAGTGTGAAATCTGCGGACGCGGTCCTCAATTCGGCAACCATGTCAGCTTCTCGCAGCGTCACGTGAAGCGCCGCTTCAACGCCAACGTGCAAAAGCGCAAGGTGCTCATCAACGGGAAGATGCGCCGGGTGCACATCTGCACCAGTTGTTTGAAGACCATGTCCAAAACCGCCTAAAGCAGTCGCCAATTCCGCCAGGGATTGGCGATTTTGCTTTTGGGACGGCATGTTGTTGGGGGTATTTTACACCGCCCCGCGCATTTCACAAAGGATCAGATTTCGGGCGGCCGCGGACGTGACGTGGACAAGCTGTAGGGCGCGGGCGTGGGCGTGGATGGGCAGGGACATCTCCCAGGCCAAGGAGAGGATGCCCAGGGCCTGGGAGGGCGTGAGATCGAATCCGAGCGTGACGTGGGGCGTCCAGTGATCGGGCGCATAATAGTCCCGCCAGCCCGTGGTCCATGCCTGACACAGGCCGAAGACCTCCCGGTGCAGAGCCAGCAACGGGGCCGATGGCGTGACGCCCAGAAAGACCACGTTGTTCATGGTCTGAAACAGGCCCAGATGGTTGAGCTGGATGGGAAAGGGCGACCAGGTTCGGGCGAAGTCGGTCAGTTGGGCCCGGCAGCCCGCCACATCGAAGGCGGCCGCGTCGGAGACGGCCAGGGTGAGGTGGGAGCGATAGCCGTCCGCGTCCAGCGATGAGGGATGGCCCGCGTCGCGAATGCGCTGCCAGAGGCCGCGGATGACGGTTTCGGTTTGGGGATCGAAGAGGAGTTCGATGACGTAGGGCATGGGGGAGAGTGATGATTGCGGAACAAGGAAGGATGTGAGCGCCACGGCCCGCCGCCCGCCGATGCCGATGAAAAAGGTGGCAAGTGGCAGGTGGCAGGCGGCAGGTGAAGCTGCGCAAGATCACCCGGAGCTGAAGCTCCGGGCTACGAAACGAC
>CAZDCN010000364.1:0-3609 GCA_964503945.1 uncultured Caldilineales bacterium | reverse complement strand
GAGCAACGAGAAGAGCACCACCGACAGGGCGAAGGTGGGATGCCCCAGGAAGAGGATAAAACGCTGCATCAGGCCGATCTCGATGAAGATGAAGCCCATGCCCAAGGCCAGGAAATAGATGAGAAACCGCTTCGTGCCCTGAGCGCCCAGGCCCTCGCGGCGGAAACGCCACAAAGGCCAGAGGATGAGCAACGCGGCGAGGATCAGCGCCTGGATGAGCAACACCATCAGGGTGAGCTTGCCGCTGCGGAAGGTGCCGAAATTCGTCCAGCCATAGTATTCGAAGAAAAAGGGCTTGTCGTCGCTGGTGGGCGACACGTCCAGGGGATAGCTGTCGTAAAACGCCTCCTTGTCTTCGGCATTGAAGAAATCGACGAATGGATTGCCCTGCTCATGGAGCATGTCGGGCGCGTAGAGCACCTGGAAATACAGCGGCTCCGCGATCTCGCGGATGCGCGCGATCTCCTCGGGCGTGTAGGGCGATTTCTTCATGATCACATTGGAGGTGTCGCCCGCGCGCACGACAATGAAATGCTGCGACGGATCGGCGACGCCCATGGCCTCCAGGGCCGCGGAGCCGATGGTGACCAGGCGCAAGGGCTGGCCCGGCGGGTCGAAATACCAGCGCCCGATGGCCAGCATGCCATGATCGGTGAGATGATTGAGGTAATCCCGGAACGCGTCCTGGGTGTAGAGATAATTCTCGGTGAGGCTATACGCGCCCGCCGCGGCCGCGGCCCAGGTGTCCACCTGCGAAAACTGGATGACATCGTACAGGTCCTGGGAGCGGGCCACGAAATTGCGCCCCTCGGCCACATGCACATCGATCTCGGGGATATCGCTGTAGAGCCCGCCCGAAAATTCCCGATACTGATGCTGCATGATGTCCACGATGAGGGGATTGATCTCCGCCGCGGTCACCTTGGCGGGATCGTTGTAGTAAGCCACCAGGGGGTCCACGCCGCCGCCGGGGCCGATGATAAGCACATGGGGTTTTTCTTGCAGGCGATAGACCAGGCTGCTGGGCAGATAATTCACCCAGGCCAGCTCCTCCCGCGTCCCATGCCAACGGTTGATCGCGGTCATGGCCGCGGCGTCGATGGTGATGAACTTCTGCTCGGGCAGCGGGCCGTCATACGCGCCGCTCAACCCCCACGCCTGCCCCTTCATCCCCGGCTGCCACATCACATCGATGCGACTGAAGGGCGTCCAGCCGGTGTATTCCAGCACGATGTCGGGGTAATGCTTCTTGTCGTAGGCGATGTGCAAGGGCTTGCTGGGCGGGATGTAGAGCTGGAAGAGTGTGTCCGCGTAGGGCATCATCACCAGCAACAAGGCCAGGATGACGCCCAACGCCATCCACACATCCCGTTTCTGACCCCGGACGAACTTCTGGCCCCCCAACGTGAAGCTCAAGGCCGACAGCGCTCCGAACAGGCTGGCAATGACCACCGTCTGCTGGCCCGAAAAGCGATACAGGGCCAGCACCACCAGCAGGCTGCCGATGCCCGCGCCCACCAGGTCGGTAAAATAGAGCCTGCCTACATCCTGCGCCCAAGCCGAAAGCGCCCGGCCCAGGGTCAACCCCGCAAAGAAGAAGGGAATGACGATGACCGTGTAGTAGAGGGCCATGTAGAGGATGAGTTCCACGGTGGCCGCCTGGGGATTGGCTGTGTCGGGCAGCAGCGGCTTCAAGGGGTCCAGGGGGATGTGGACCATGATGAAAAACGCGGCCAGCACGCTGAGGCTGTACAGCAACGCACTGCGGGCCATCTTGGCATACAGATCGCCCTGGAACGCGTCCCGGCGCACGGCCAGCCACGATCCACTGGCGCCAAATCCCAGCAACGCCGTGCTGATGATCATGAAGCCGAACTGATACCAGAGAGAGACGCTGAAGACGCGCGTCAACGCGATCTGTAAAACGATGGTGCTGAGGGAGACGAAGAATACGCCTAGAAAAAGGGGAAGATGACGTCGGAAGGACACAGGAACTCCCGGTTATAACGAAGAGAGGGCTTGGGGTTGGCAAAACGACAAAAAAATTTGGTGGTCCTGCCTGGGCGGACGCACCAAAGCTTATTCTAATGGAGATGGTGGATGGGCGTCAAAAACCGATGATGCTCGGGACAGCGAGCTCCATGGAGCAGTTGCGCTCACATCGCCTTGATGGCTTCAAACAGCCCGGATTCCTTTTCGATGAGGAACGCGCCCTCGCGGTCGATGATCGCCCGGATGGCTTTGCGCAGCGGTTCGGGCTCTTGCGTCAGCCGTGGGGGCATGCTGGCCGAAAGCGCATAGGCGATCATCGGTTCCGCCTCGGTGACCCGCAGCGCATCATCGTAGTGATAGCAATTGGCAATGGGGAAATAGCGACGGATGGCTTCGCGGCCGTTATCCAGGCTGAACGCGGTTGCAACGCCCAGCACCTGGGCCTCGGGGTCCAGACGCCGCAACAGCTCCCGTAGCTGTTGCATGTGCCGCGGGCCGTTGGTTGCGGCGTAGAGCCTTCCGCCTTGCTTCAGCACGCGATGGATTCCCGCCAGGGCCTGGTCGAGATCGGGGGCGTGATAGAGCATGAAGTTGGCGAATACCGCGTCGAAGGTTTTGGCGGGAAAGGGGAGATGCGTGATGTTGACTTGGGCAAAGCGGAAGCGTCGCCGCGCAGGACCCAGATTGGCCCGGGCCTGGTCGAGCATCCCTGGTGAGAAATCGGTCAGAGTGATCTTCCAGCCCATGGGAATGCGGTGGAGATTGGCGCGCCAGAAATCCCCGGGACCGCAGCCGATCTCAAGGATGCGGGCCTGATGGGGCAGTTTTACCAGCCGCCACATCCACTCCCACAAAGGTTCGGGATTGATGCTGAAGCGCCGATGCACGGCAATACGGGCGTTGAGGTTGCTGGCGTCCCGATATTGGCGTCGCAGGAGATAGTCAGGATCGTTTTGGAATGGCATGGGGATATTGTACGGTGCGGGGGCTTTTTTCGGAAATCGCCCATCTTGCATGGGAGCCGCGGCATGGCGGCCAAGAAGGGTGGTGGTGAACGCGGCGTTTTCGCTTTGGAAAACGGCCCGGTGCTGTTACAATGACGCATGATGAAAACGACGCGTTACCATGACATCCAACTCACCGAGGAAGAGGTTGCTTTGCTGGAAGGCGCGGCCGGACGCGGCGTGCAACGGGCCATGGAGATCGTGGTCACTTTGGGCCGCATCTACGGCGCGCCCGATCTCGTTCCTGTGAAGCACGTCCAGATCGCGGGGGTGAGCTATAAGAACCTGGGGGACGCCGGGGTGGCTTTCCTGCATGAATGGGCGGAGGAGGGCGCGCGAGCGCGGGTCCCCGCCACCCTCAACCCCGCGGGCATGGAGCTGGACCGCTGGCAGGAGATGGGCTTCGATCCGGCCTTTGCCAGACCCCAGATGGAAGCCATCAAGGCTTTCATCCAGATGGGCGTCACCCCCACCATGTCCTGCACGCCCTATCTCTTTCCCGACTACGCGCCTCAGTCAGGGGATCATCTCGCCTGGGCCGAATCCAGCGCGGTGGCGTGGGCCAATTCGGTCATCGGGGCCTACACCAACCGAGAGGGCGGCCCCAGCGCCC
>CAZDCN010000363.1:0-3618 GCA_964503945.1 uncultured Caldilineales bacterium | reverse complement strand
TTTGTGCCGTAATTGGATCTGCCAGGTGCGGAAGGCGGCTTCGATCTTCACGGGCACCGACATCTTCGATTTGCCGATGCGCCGATCTTCGAAATAGATGGGGACCTCCACCACCTTGAAGCCCAGTCGCTCCGCCACATAGGCCATCTCCACCTGAAACACATACCCATTTGAGTTGATGCGATCCAGACCGATGCCTTCCAAGGCCCGACGCCGCCACGCTTTGAACCCGGCCGTCCCATCTTTCACGTTCAGATCCAGGATGAGCCGGGTGTACACCGCATTGGCCCACCAGCTCAAGAAACGCCGCCACCAGCTCCAGTGCGCATCCAGCTCGCCGCCGGGCACATAGCGCGACCCCACCACCACATCCACCGTGGGGTCGTTTTCGAGGATGTCCAGAAAGGTGGGGATGTAGTGGGGCGAATGGGAGAAGTCCGCGTCCATTTGCACGATGACATCCGCGCCCATAGCCAGCGCCCGCTTGAAGCCCGCGATGTAAGCCCGTCCCAGGCCGGGGTCTTCATAGCGGTGCAGCACCGACACCCGGCCCGGATTCCGTTCGGCCAGCCGATCGGCGATGTCGCCGGTGCCGTCGGGCGAGTCGTCATCCACAATGAGGATGTGGCGCTCGCACTTGATGCCGGGCAGGGCCAGCAGTTCGGCGGTGATGGCCTCGATGTTATCCGCTTCGTTGTAGGTGGGTAGGACGATGACGAGGTTCATAAAAATAGGAAGGCGTCTTACGGGCGAGAGACGCTCTATTATACCCGCGTTGGGGCGAGAGGGCGAATGGGCGAGGGGGCGTGGGGTGTGTTTCCACATGGGCGCCCGGGGCATGTTGTGTAGGGCATGAATTCAGAGTATAATGCTTAAAAAGCCGTCTTGATGGGAGCTTTGAATATGACCTGGACGAAAGAATATGTCATCAAAGCGCAATTGGCGCCCCTCACAATGGACGAGGGGGGGTGCTGCGCGTCGGCGGAACCCGTGTGACCTTGGACGCGGTGGTGGAGGCGTTTCAGGAGGGGCTCACCGCTGAAGAGATCGCGCAGCAGTATCCTTCGCTCTCGTTATCCGATGTGTATGCTGTGCTCAGCTACTATCTGAATCACCAGGATGAGGTGGAAAGCTATCTGCAGGAAAGGGAGCGTATTCGGCAAGCGGTTCGGAGGGAAAATGAACGCAGGTTTGATCCAGCAGGCGTGCGCGAACGATTGTTGGCCCGAAAGGCGTCATCGCGGGAGAAGTAATCGTGGTGCGCTTCGTCGCAGACGAAAATTTCAACAACGCAATCTTGCGGGGAATATGGCGGCGACGATCTGATATCGATATCGTTCGAGTGAATGAGTGGGAGGGGCAGGTGCGCTATCTGCCGTTGAAATGACAAGGATGGAACGGCGTTAACCAAGGTGGCCCGCCCGCGCGGCCGCGCGGGCAAGGACTTGCTTGAGATATTGGCCCGTGTAGCTGCGGGGGTTCTCGGCCACTTGCTCGGGCGTGCCCTCGGCGATGACTTCGCCCCCGCGGTCGCCTCCCTCCGGGCCCAGGTCGATGATCCAGTCTGCGGACTTGATCACGTCCAGATTGTGCTCAATGACCAGCACCGTGTTGCCCCGGCTGGTCAGATCGTGGAGCACAGCCAGCAGCTTCTCCACATCCGCGAAATGCAGGCCCGTGGTGGGCTCGTCCAGGATGTAGAGGGTCTTGCCCGTGGCCCGGCGGGAGAGCTCTTTGGCCAGCTTCACCCGCTGGGCTTCGCCCCCCGAGAGGGTGGTGGCGGGCTGGCCCAGGCGGATGTAGCCCAGCCCCACCCGGCTTAGGGTCTCCAGCTTGTTGCGGATGCTGGTGATGTTTTGGAAGAATGCCAGGGCTTCGTCCACGGTCATCTCCAGCACGTCGGCGATGGTCTTGCCCTTATAGCGGATTTCCAGGGTCTCCCGGTTGTAGCGCTGGCCGTGGCACACCTCGCAGGGCACATACACATCGGGCAGGAACTGCATCTCGATGCGGATGATGCCGTCGCCCCGGCAGGCTTCGCAGCGCCCGCCTTTCACGTTGAAGGAGAAGCGGCCCGGCTTGTAGCCCCGCAGCTTGGCCTCGGGCAGGCTGGCGAATAGCTTGCGGATGGGAGTGAAGACGTCGGTGTAGGTGGCGGGGTTGGAGCGAGGCGTGCGGCCAATGGGGCTCTGGTCGATGTCGATGACCTTGTCCAGGTGTTCCAGGCCCTCGATGGCGTCGTGCTTGCCCGGCTTTTTGCGGGCGCGGTAGAGCCGTTGGGCCACGGCCCGATAGAGGGTGTCGATGACCAGGGTGGATTTGCCCGAGCCGCTGACGCCGGTGACCACGATGAATTTGCCCAGGGGGAATTTCACCGTGATGCGCTTGAGGTTGTTCTCTCTCGCGCCGCGCACGATGAGAAATTCCCCTGTGCCGGGGCGACGCTGTGGGGGAATGGGGATCTCCCTGCGGCCCGAGAGATAGGCGCCGGTGAGGCTGGCTTCGTTGGCCATGATGGCTTCGGGCGGGCCCTCGGCCACGATCTCGCCGCCGTGCTCGCCCGCGCCGGGGCCCAGGTCGATGACCCAATCCGCGGCAAGAATCGTCTCCTCATCGTGCTCCACCACCAGAACCGTGTTGCCCAGGTCCCGCAGGTCGGTGAGGGTGCGGATAAGGCGGGCGTTGTCCCGTTGATGCAGACCGATGCTGGGCTCGTCCAGGATGTAGAGCACGCCCATGAGCTGGGAGCCGATCTGGGTGGCCAGACGAATGCGCTGGGCCTCGCCGCCTGACAGGGTGCCGGCCTTGCGGTTGAGGGTGAGGTAATCCAGTCCCACGTCGTGCATGAACTGCAGCCGGGCTTGAATCTCTTTCAGCACCTGGCGGGCGATGGTCCATTCCCGCTGGCTGAGGGGAGATGCGTCGGGCGCGCGGTCGGGCAAGGGCGCGTTGTAATGGTCGTCAGGGCCGGCCCCGCGCAGTTCCTTCACCCAGGCCAGGGCCTCGGCCACCGACATCTCGCTCACCTGGTGGATGTTCAGGCCCTGGACGGTGACGGCCAGGGCTTCGGGCCGCAGGCGTTTGCCCCCGCACACCGGACACGGGCGCTGGGTCATGTAGCGTTCCAGGAACTCGCTCCGGATGTATTCCGACGTGGTTTCCTTGTAGCGGCGTTGCAGGTTGGGGATGATGCCTTCGTACGCGGTCTGGAACTGGCGCATCCGTCCGTACTGGTTCACATAGCGCACGGTGAACGTGTCGTTGCGCCTGCCGCCGTAGAGGATGATGTCCTGCTGTTTGCGGCTGAGCTCCTTCCAGGGAACGTCCATGGGGATGCCGTAGTGCCGGGCCGCGGCCTCCAGCAGGGCCTGATAGTAGGCCGCAGTGTCCCGGGACCAGGGGTGCAGCGCGCCTTCGGCCAGGCTGAGCTCGGGGTTGGGGACAATGAGTTCGGGATCAAACTCCATTTGCGTGCCCAGGCCCATACACGCCGGACAGGCCCCGTGGGGCGAGTTGAAGGAGAAGGTGCGGGGTTCGATTTCGGGCAGGCTGATGTTGCAGACCGGGCAGGAGAGATGTTCGGAGAAGAGCCGGTCGCTGGGATGCTGCCGGTCGGTG
>CAZDCN010000362.1:0-3641 GCA_964503945.1 uncultured Caldilineales bacterium | reverse complement strand
TTTCCGGGCCGGGATACCATCCTCACGCTGACCTTTGCGGTGGTGCTCTTCACCTTGCTGGTGCAAGCCACCACCATCAGCCCCTTGCTGCGCCGGCTGGGCCTCACGGGCAAGTCGGAGGATGAGCGGGAATATGAACGGCTTCACGCCCGATTGCTGGCCGCCCGCGCGGCCTACAACCGCCTGCGTGGCGAATTCTACCAGGGTTCGCTGGACCCCGCGGCGTGGGCCGCGGTCGAGCCCGAATTGAAAGCCCGCATCCAGAACCTTCAACAACAGCTGGAGCGCTTTGCCGAAACCCATCCCGATCTGGTCACCCGCATCACGACTTCGCTGCGCCGGGAGGCGCTCACCATCCAGCGGGCCGCCATCTCGGACCTGGCCCGCGAGGGCTCCATCAGCGATGAGGTGGCGCGGGAACTCACCACCGAAATCGACGCGGAGCTCGACGAACTGCGACGGTCGCCTCCCGCCCTGCCCGCGGAAAGGGACGCCTGATCACGCGCCATCGACTGGCTTCCCCCGCGTGCGATGCTGTTGACGAAGCAGGCGCCACGGACGGTTGTCCGCCGATACGGATGAAAATGGGAACGCTGATGACGCGGATGCTTCGCAACGCGGAGTAGCGCAGATCATTTTTCTGATTTTTCTTTCATCTGCGTTTGTCTGCGTTTCATCAGCGTTATCTGCGTGCTCCAAAGCTATTTTCACAACAGTTATACGAAGCGTCGAAAAAATCCATTCCCAAACATTCACTTAAACCCGAGGCAATCTCATGTCAAAATCCCCCCTGCTTCCCTGGGATCAATCGCCTGATCCCCGGGCCATTCTCAAAGACACCGATCCCGAAGTGTACGCGGCCATCGAGCAGGAGCGTCGCCGCCAGCAAGACCACATCGAACTCATCGCATCGGAAAATTATGTGAGCCGGTCGGTGTTGGCTGCGGATGGCTCCGTGTTGACCAATAAATACGCGGAAGGGCTGCCCGGCGCCCGTTATTATGGCGGGTGCGAGTATGTGGACATCGTGGAACGGTTGGCCATCGAACGAGCCAAAAAACTGTTCGGCGCGGAACACGTCAATGTGCAGCCCCATGCCGGCGCGCCCGCGAACATCGCCGCCTACATGGCCCTGCTCAAACCGGGCGACACCGTCCTGGGCATGAAACTGGACCACGGCGGGCATCTCACCCACGGCGCCAAATTCAATCTCAGCGGCAAGATCTGGGATTTCCACGCCTACGGCGTCAGTCGCGAAACCGAGATGCTCGATTACGATGAAATCCGGGACCTGGCCAAGGAGGTTCGGCCCAGGCTCATCCTGGCCGGAGCCAGCGCCTATCCCCGGTTCATCGATTTCAAAACCCTGCGCGAGATCGCGGATGAGGTGGACGCGCTGCTGATGGTGGATATGGCCCACATCGCGGGGCTGGTCGCGGCCAAACTCCACCCGGATCCCATCCCCTACTGCGATGTGGTGACCACCACCACCCACAAGACCCTGCGCGGGGCCCGCGGGGGCATGATCCTGTGCAAGGCGGAATGGGCCCGCAAGGTGGACAAGGCCGTGTTCCCGGGCCTGCAGGGCGGCCCCCTCATGCACCAGATCGCGGGCAAAGCCGTGGCGTTGGGCGAAGCCTTGCAGCCTGAGTTCAAGGTCTACGCCCAGAACGTGCTGGACAACATGCAGGCCATGGCCGACGAGCTGGCCTCCGCGGGCCTGCGCCTCGTTTCCGGCGGCACCGACAACCACCTGGCCCTGGTGGATGTGACGCCCTTCGGCATCGGCGGCGCGGTGGCGGAGGACGCGTTGGGCCGGGCGGGCATCACCGTCAACAAAAACCTCATCCCTTACGACACCCGCAAGCCCATGGACCCCAGCGGCATTCGCGTGGGCTCTCCGGCCATGACCACCCGCGGCCTGGGCCAGGAGGAATTCCGCCAGATCGCCCGCTGGATGGTGGAAATCCTGCGCCAGCCCAAGGATGAAGCCCTGGCCAGAAGCATCAAAGCCCAGGTGAAAGAACTGCTGGCCGCGTTCCCGGTTCCGGGATAATGGGTTCTGCTGTCCCGTAAATAACCCGCCGATGAGGAAAACCCCAGATAAAGGACACAAATTGAGGAAACACAAATGAAAGTTTGCAGGTGGCAGGTTGCAGGTGGCAGGTCAACTGACGCAGTCTCACTTGCGACTTGCGACCTGCGACTTGCGACCGCATTTTCATCCTTATCGGCGTGCAAACGCTCATGGCGCCTGTTCCGTAAATAGACGTTTGCCTCGTCTGCGGAGACCTTCTCCGAGCCAGCGTTGGCCGAGGGCTCAACGACGGCATGCGTAAATCGAAAAACGTGATGGCCTCACGCATTACGCATTACGCAATTGGCCGCCCGCACCGCCCGAGGCAAAACCCTTAGGCTGCTGGGCAAAGCCCCATCGGGGTTCATCCGTACAGCCCAGAGGGCTTGGCCATGGTAGCCCGAAGCTTCAGCACCAGGTGTTGGCTCACATCCCGGCCCACCCTGCCCATGCTTGGGATCATCGATCCTCTGGCTGCAAAATTTGTTCTCGGGGGCAGAAGTGCGTGCTGCGCCCGCCCACGACGATGCGTTGGATGGGCGCGCCACAGGAGGGGCAGGGCTCGCCCGTGCGCCGAAACACCTGCAGACGGTTTTGGAAGCTCCCCACCGACCCGTCGGGACGACGGTAGTCACGCAGGGTCGTGCCCATTTCGGCCAGGGCCTGGGCCAGCACCGCCTTCACCGCCTCGACCAGCCCTGCGATCTCCGGCCGGGTCAGAGACCCGCCCGGGCGCAGAGGATGGATGCGAGCCCGGAACAGGGCTTCGTCCGCGTAGATGTTGCCAATGCCCGCGACGATGCGCTGGTCCAGCAGCAGGGATTTGATGGCCGCGGTGCGATTCGCCAGGGTTTGAGCCAGATAGTCGGGGTTGAAAGCGTCGCTCAAAGGCTCGGGTCCCAATTTGCCCACGATCTCCTCGGGGTCTTCCACCAGATACACCCGCCCGAACTTGCGCTGGTCCTCGAACCGCCATTCCCGGCCATCTCCCAGATGAAAGATGAGCCGGTCGTGGGGGCGCAGCGGATCGTTGGGAGAGACCACCCGCACTTTGCCGGTCATGCGCAGGTGCATCACCAGCCAGCGGTGATCATCCAACCGAAAAAGCATGTACTTGCCCCGCCGTCCCACTTCTTCCACGCGGCGTCCCTGAATCCAGGCCCGGAACAACGCGGGTTCGGGGCGATCCACCACGGGGGGCCACAGCAGCGTCGCGTCGGCAAGGGTCTGATGCAGGATGAGGGGGGCCAGCGCGTCGAGAATGGTTTGCACTTCGGGCAGTTCGGGCATGGGGGGATTGTAGGGGCTTGCACGCGTGCTGTCAAACCGGAGATGGGCGAGGGCGCGTAAGGGGGAGGGGGCGGCGCGCCGATACCGATGAAAATGGGAACGCTGATGACACAGATGCTTCGCAACGCGGATTTCCGCAGATCATTTTCTGATTTTTTCTGATCTGCATTCATCCGCGTCTCATCCGCGTCATCCGCGTACTATTTTCAAAGCAGGCGCCATGAGCGTTTGCACGCCGATAATGACGAAAATTTCGTCTACGTCATGCTGAGCG
>CAZDCN010000361.1:0-3657 GCA_964503945.1 uncultured Caldilineales bacterium | reverse complement strand
CAGCTGGCATCATCTGTGGCGCAATCGCCATCAGATCATGACCCGCCTGGCCCGGAAGAACCGGGTGCTGTTCATCGAACCCGCGCCCTATCTGCGCCCGGTGCTGACCGCGGTCAAAAAACAGGGCGCGGGGGCGTTGAAGGCGCAGGGGTTGTTTTCCCCCGCGCCCAACCTGTGGGTCTATCGCACCCCCAACCGCTATCCCATCTCCGGGCGATGGCCTTTGCGGGAGATGACCTTCGCGCTGCGCAAGCGCCACCTGCGGGGCGTCATGGCCCGGCTGGGCATGAAAAACCCCATCCTTTGGATTTTTCGCTACGACCTGGGGGAGATGATCGGGCATGTGGACGAGAAGCTGGTCATCTACCACGCGGTGGATGAGTATGCAGGCTATGCGCTGGGGGAGTTCGATCCCCGGGCGGAGGAACGGGCTCGACGCGTGGCGGCCATGGAGCGCTCCATCATCCAACAGGCCGATCTCGTGTTCGTCACCTCGCCCACGCTGCTGGCGAGCAAGCGGGCCTGGCATCCGAACATCTATCTCGTTCCCAACGGGGTGGACTATGACCACTTCGCCCAACCGCCCGGCCAAATCCCGGACGACATCACCGCGATCCCTCGCCCTCGCATCGGCTACGCGGGCGCGCTCAACGAGAAGCTGGACATCCCCTTGCTGGAAACCCTGGCCCGCTCTCGGCCCGATTGGCGTCTGATCCTGGTGGGCCCCGATCTCTTCAAGCGCCCCAATGCCCTGGACGGCCTGCGAGCCCTGCCCAACGTCCATCTCCTCGGGCGCAAATCGGTGGACGACCTGCCCGCGTACATGCACCAGTTCGATGTCTGCCTCATGCCCTACGCCCGCAACCTCTGGACGGAGAACATCAACCCCCTCAAGCTCTACGAATACCTGGCCACGGGCCGCCCCATCGTGGCCACCGACATCCCCGCGGTGCAGGATTTCCGCGAAGTCGTCCGGATGGCAGATAATAGGGGGGCGTTTATCCAGGCGGTGGAACAAGCCCTGAGCCAGGACGCCCCCGCGGATGCGCGCCGTCGCCAGGCCGTGGCCCGGCAAAACACCTGGGACCAACGCGTCGCAACCCTGTCCAGCATTATCCAGGGTCATCTCAGCGAAATCGAAAAACACCCATGAACGAATCTCCCGAAAGCGCCTTTTCCAGCTATTTGAAAATCATCACCCGCCGATGGTGGCTCTTCTTGCTGCTGCCGGTGGTCACCATTGTCGCCATTTGGGCCATCGGCAGCACAGCCGAGCCGGAATACGTCGCGTACGAGCGTTTGCAGATCATCCCCGGCGACGCTCAACTGGTCACCCTCTTCGCCCGCACGCCCGTGCTCACCACCGAACAGCAGATCCAGTCGGTGCACGATGACTTCTACGATGTCATTCGCCTGAACTCGGTGGCCTGGAAGACCATCGCGGACCTGAATTTGAACATGTCGGCCGATGAGCTCATCAAGCGCATCGACACCCAACATTTCTCGGAATTCATCACGGTCTCGGCCCGGATGCCCGACCCCGAACTGGCCCGAAAGGTGGTGGAGGTCCACACCCAGAACGCCATCGATTATTTTCGCAAAATCCGGGTGAACCCGGCCCAAGTCACCCAGCAATTTTTGAACGATCAGGTGTCGCAGCAGGAGCAGGTTTTGTCCGAGGCCCGTTTGGCCCTGCAGAAATTCCAACTGGAGCATGAGGTCAGCAAGCTGCCCGATGAGATCGCCGCGGCCGAAGATGTGCATCGCGCCTTGACCGCGGAGCGGGACCGGCTGCAAGCTCAGGCGGCCCAGGCCGACGCGCTGGCGGCCCAATATCAGAAGCTGGCCCAGGCGAATCGGGCCAAAGCCGCGGACTTACGGGCCGCGCTCTCCTCCTCGGTCGTCATCACCGACACCGCGGTGATCACCGATACGGCCTCCGCGGTGTCGCCCGCGGACGCGCTGTTCACCCAGCAGCAAATCGAAGCGTTGATGACGCTGGCGAATCAGCAGGAGGGCCTGGCCCAGGAGCAACAGGCTCTGGCCGAGGGGCGCCGCGCGGCCATCGAGGATTACAACCGCACATTGGATGAACGTCAGCAGGAGATCATCTATCTGTTGGGGTTGCAGGAGCAGTATCAGGCCCTGCTCAATCGGGTGAATCAGGCCCAGGGCGCGTATGATTTTCTGGTGGACAAGGCCAACGAGGCGAACCTGAAGGTGGTGCAGGGCAGCACAGTGGGTTATCTGGAGGTGGTGACGCCCGCCCGGACGCCCAACGCGCCCACGCCAAGAAACCTCCTCCAGATGATGATCGTCGGCGTCCTGGCCAGCGTGCTGCTGGCGCTGTTCCTCGCGTTTTTACTGGAGATCCTCGAGCGTAGTCTGGTCAAGCGATAGTCATGCGCGTCCTGCTCTTTGGCCCCTATCCCGCGCTTGACCGCCCCATTTCGGGCGGGGTGATGGCGGTGGTGCATGCTTTGGCCCAGGGGCTCAGCCGCCGCGGGGTCCATGTGGCCGTGGCCAGCGCGGCCGCGGGCGGCGAGGATGGGATGGAGCAGGATGGGCGGGTGCAAATTTACCGTCTGGGCATCCCTCGTTTGCCTCGGGCCCGGGCGTTTCGCCCTATTCGCCAGAAGCTCCTTCGCGTTGCGCACGATTTTCGTCCCACCCTCATCCATGCCCACGGCACCGGCTACTACGCCGCCGCGGCCCTGGATGGCCTCTGGCCCGCCATCATCACCGCGCATGGCGTCATCTATGAGGAGGCCCGGCGCAGCCAGGCGCGGGGCCTCAAGGAGCGGCTGGCGTGGCGCTACGACGCCCGGCTGGAGGCGCAGGTGTTGCGGCGGGCGCGCGAGGTCATCGCCATCAATCCCTACATCCGCCGGGCGTTCGCCCACTACCCCCATCTGCGCTGGTTCGACATCCCCAATCCGGTGGATGACGCGTTTTTCGACGTGGCGCGCGCCGCGGAGCCGGGCCGCCTGTTCTCGCCCGCCCGCGTCATCCCTCGCAAGGGCGTAGATGTACTCATCCGGGCTTTCGTCGCCATCGCCGACCGTTTTCCCCGCGCCCAACTGCGCATCGCCGGTGAAACCGCGTCCATGCCCGGGTTCGCGGCCCGGTGCCGGGCCCTGGCCGAGGAGGCGGGGCTGGGCCAGCGGGTGCGTTTCCTGGGGAATCTGGATCGAGACGCGCTGTTGGAGGAATATGCTCGGGCCTGGGTGACGGTGCTGGCTTCCCGCCAGGAGACCGCGCCCGTGGCCATCGGCGAGGCGTTGGCCGCAGGATGCCCGGTCATCGCCACCCGCGTGGGCGGCGCGCCCTGGATGGTGCATCACGAGCTGGACGGGCTGCTGGTCCCGCCCGAGGACGCTGACGCCCTGGCCGCGGCCCTGGCCCGGGCGCTTTCGGCCGGAGAGGAGCTGGATGCCTGGAGTCGGCGCGCCCGCGCGGCGGCCCAGTCCTACCGCCTGGACGCGGTCCTCGACGCCACCCTGGCCGCGTATCAGGCCGTTGTGTAGACGACAAGATGAAAATGCGAACACGGATTGACACGGCCTTCGGACACAGATTTTGAATCATCCGCGTGCTATTTTCAAAGCAGGCGCCATGAGCGTTTGCACGCCAATAAGGATGAAAATTTCGTCTACG
>CAZDCN010000360.1:0-3680 GCA_964503945.1 uncultured Caldilineales bacterium | reverse complement strand
CGTGAGATTTTCATCGGTATCGGCGGGCGGCAGCCCGTGGCGCCTGCTTTGAAAGAAGCACGCGGATGACGCGGATGAGACGCGGATGAACGCAGATCAGAGAAAAATCAGAAAAATGATCCGCGGAAATCCGCGTTGCGAAGCATCCGCGTTATCAGCGTTCCCATTTTTTCAATGGGGATCGGCGGGCAGTCGCCCGTGAAGTCTGAGCGGAAAAGGTCAGATCCAGAAGTTTCCAGGGATAGACGTTAATGATTTCGGTCTGGGCGTAGAGGGAGCGAGTGACTTCACTCTGGCGGTAGATGTGCTGATGTCCGTGGATGAGATAGCGAGGTTTGAACCAGCGCATGAGGGCCAGAAACGCCTTGAATCCGATGTGGGGCCGGTCAGCGGCATCGTGGATGCCGAAAGGCGGGGAATGGGTCACCAGGATATCGAGCGCGCGCCCATAGAGGAGGCGGTTCATGATCAACCGCGGGGCCATCTTGAGCACAAGCCCCCACATCTCGGCCTGGCTGTACTGGTACTTGGGCTTGCGATTATAACGATGCGAGCCCTCCAGCCCCATCATGATGAGCCCGTGGGCAAAAATCAGCCGAGCATGGAGATTGACGCCGCCGGGAGGCTCATGCACGATCTGTCGGTTGGATCGATGCTCAGGTCGGTCGTGATTGCCGTGGACATAGTACAGGGGTTTGTTGAGCATCGAGACGATGTATTCGAGGTAGTAATACGGCAGGTCCCCACAACCTAAAATAAAGTCCACATCCCCAACGACTTGGGTGATGGTTGGGCCGTAGAGCCGCGGCTCCACCTTGTCGCTGACGGCCAGCACGCGGAAACGGGGCGCGGGAATGTGGGTTCGGTAAGTCAAATCGAGCTTAGTTCAGGGAGATGACGCCCTCAGGCCCGTAGCCATCGAAAAGGTTATTGGCGGGCGATTCGATGGTCTCGTTAATCCAATCCATCAGGTCCAGTTCGCTGACGAGATATTGGAGCTCCTGGCGGAAGAGCTCGGGCAGGCTGGGAATGTTTAGCAGCGTCTGTTTTTGCTGGTTGTTAATCTGCAAGACTGACGCGGTGATGTAGGCCAGTTGCTCGGGCGTTTCGGGGAGGTCGGGAAGCTGAAAGTCATAACCAGAGGCTTCGGTCAACGCATCCAGATAGGATTCCAGCATGTCGCCCACTGCGTCGGTGAGGAGAAAGGCTTCCTCGGTGTCGGTGTGCGTCAAGGGGAAACTGTTGATTTCGGCTTGCAGGAAGGGGCGGTTGTCATAAAAGTTCTGCACCTGAAACCGCTCGCCGCCGTAAATCTGGATGTGGTAGGTGTCATCCGACTGGCGGGCGAGTTGGAAGATGTGGGCGAGGACGCCAACGCGGTGAGGAGTTGGGTTGGGGTCTTGCCGCGTGGGCGGGCGGTTCAGCACGATGCCGAAGGGGGAGCCAGTGTGGATGCACATCTGCAAAAGCTCCTTGTAGCGAGGCTCGAAGATGTGCAGCATTTTCACCTGGCCCGGAAAGAAGACCATGGAGAGAGGGAAGATGGGGATCAGATTGGTGCGATGATAATCGTTCACGGGGTTTCAAGTGGGGGGAGGGATGAAGCGGGCTTCATGATTTCCCGCAGGAGTATGGTGGCGTAGGCGCCTTTAGGCAGATAAAAGGTTAGACGCAATCCCAGGGGGTGAGGTTTCACCTGGATGGGTTGCAGAAAGATCCGTCCGACGCGGCGGTTGCCGTCGGTGCGGTGTTTGCGCCATTGTTCGGGCGTGACCGGGGATCGGGCCTGGATTTCGGCCTCCAGAGCTAAGGCGTCGTGCTGAGGCTGCCTCATTTTATACCCAAACAGGGGTCCTGTAAAGGTTATCTCGCGGCGGTCGAATCGGGCCTGGTCCACGACCACATCCTCCACCACAAACATGCCTCCGGTGTCGGTCTTTTTGGCCAGATCGCCCAGCAAAATACGGTCGAACAGGCCCCGTTCCATGCGCAGGGCCAGATAGTCGTTGAAAAGCTGCGATTGGTAGGCTGAAATCAGCAGGCGCGTCAGCCATTTTTGCCGTGGGCGACGCCTCTTGCCCATGAGGATGGCCAATCCTTGCTCGGCGTTGTCGCCATATTGCCCGAAGCGCTGCTCGCCGAAGAAATTGGGCAGCCCCCGCGTCTCTAGCGCCCGGGCGATGGCCTGGGCCCGGGCCAGAGCGTCCTCCGCTTGGGGCTGCAGGATGGTGATGGTGAAGCGGTTTCCCAGCAGATGGCCCGGGCGGAGTTTGCGATTGTGGGAGATGGCCCATGCGAATTCGTACCCCAGGCTGCGGATGGCGGCCTCCGCCCGCTCAGGCTCCACGCCAGGGAGAGAAAAGACCTGGGTCACCCGCGCATGCTTGTCCTTCAGCCCGGCGTAGCCGATGCCCTCCGGCCGGATGTTCAGGGCCCGGGCCAGTTGTTGCACGACCTCGCGGGTGGTCTGGCCCTCGCGGGTGAAGCGCGCGAACAGGTGCTCGCCCTCGCCAGAGGGTGCGTAGAGGGGAACTTCCTCCACGATGAAGTGCTCGGGTTCCGCCTTGATCTCGCCGCCCACGCCGGGCAGCTCGGGGGTGATGTAGGGGAGTTGTGTCGTCATTGCGGATACACCAGCAGCCCCATCTGGCGGAAATGATGATCGAAGGCGAACGCCTGTTGCACGCCCAGTTGTCGGGCCAGGGCCAGGGACGCACAGTCGGTGTAGCTCCAGCCTTTGTCCGTGTAGCGGCTGAACAGATGCCACGTCGCCATCTCCTCCCGCTGACCGAAGATGACCATTTCGATGTGGCGGCTGTTGCGCAGACGAATGCCCAGTTGCAGGGCCACCGAGACGCCCAGTCGCATCTTCACCAGAGTCATGATCTCATCGAAAACATGATTCGAAAGGAGAAACACGCCTTGCCTGGCGAAGCTGCGCAGGAAACGGGTCGCTAGAATGTGGTTGGGGTCTCGGCGGTCGACGACAGCATAAAGCGCGCTGGTGTCAATAATCATCTTTTCGTTCATCGGCCAGCTTCGCGACATTGTATTGGGGGATGGCGTAAATGACTTGGTCGAGGTTCTCGCTGGTGACGCCGTCATCCGGGCCTTCGGCCAGGCCGATGATGCCCCATAGGGGGTCGTCGCTCAGGGTGTGCGACTGGCGCGCTTCGATAGCCTGACTGAGAAGCTCCCGAAGGAGGGCGGACATGCTCACCCCCTCCCGTTTCGCTTCCTCGGCCAGCCATTCATGCTGCCAGTCTTCGAGGATCATTTGCACGCGCTTCATAGCCTCCTCCTTATGTGTAGTTATTATACACAAGGATGTTCCCCATGTCAACCGCGGAACTCATCAAAAGGGAGGGCGTCGAACGCGTATGCGCCGGGGAAGTCTTCCCTGGCCTGTTTCTGCTTGCCCGCCCATTCGCGGATATCCAGACGATAGACAGCGGTGGTTTTCAGGTCATGGGGCTGGGAGGGCTCATAATCCTCGCCCGGCTGCAGATGGGGTGCGTATTTGGCCATGAGCAGGCCCAGGCCATGCAGCGCCTCCGCCTCCTCCTCAATTTGGCGCACCTCTCCAAACAGGACGACGCTGGCATATTCCAGGCTGAAATTCATGGCCCGTTTTGCGGGCAGCAAGCGTCCCATCTCGAAGGTGGTGGCTGCGACCCGGG
>CAZDCN010000359.1:0-3688 GCA_964503945.1 uncultured Caldilineales bacterium | reverse complement strand
GCATCGCCACCAACAAAGAGGCCATCCAGCCCCTGTTGGAAAATCTGGAGGAGGCGGATGGTCGGGTGCAGTTCTGGGGGGAATTGCGCTACGCGGTCAACGATGTCAACGGTCGTCGCATTCTGGTGCGCAAATACAACCTGCTGGACGCGACGCCGGAGGAGGTGCTGGCCCGAGCGACGCCCCAGGCCTCCGGGCCGTCGGGAATGAGCGATTCGGCCGGGCAGGAGGCCGGCGTTGGGCCTCTGGCCATTTTGGTCCAGCCCAAACCCCACGCGGTGATCCACACCCAGGCGCAGGTCTCGGGCCAAGTCCAGGGTCTGGAGGCCGATCGCGTCCTCTTGAGGGTGGAGCATGAGGATGGCCGCGTGCTGGGAGAAGCGGCCGCGGCCCTGACGCCCTCGCCCTCGGGCGAGGCGACTTTTACGGCCACCCTTCCCTTCGCGAACCCGCCCACCCTGAGCCAAGGGCGCATCGCGGCCTACGCCCCTGATGGCGGCTCCCCATCCCTGCTGGGCTGGGTGGAGGTGCGCTTTGCCGGGGATGTGGGAGAGAGGCGGGTCACCATCCTTCAGCCCGAGGCGGACGCCGCCATTCGCGGCCAGACGCTGGCCGCGGGCCTGGCGGAGGGGGTTCCCGAGCAGGCGCTGCTGGTGCGGGTGGAGGATGCCGCGGGGGTGGTGCTGGGCAAAGCTCGGGCCAAGATCAACGCCAACGGCCAGTGGCGCGCTCAAGTCTCGTTCCGCCGCCCCAAGACCGCGCGTCCGGGCGTGGTCGCGGTCTATGTGGTCAACCCCGAAGGCGGGTTGATCCTCCTGGCCCAAACCCCGGTCAAACTCCAACGGTGATCGCTATCCCTCGCCCTTCCAATCCGGCGCCGGCTCCATGAGATAGGCCGCCTTCTCCCGACGCTCCCGGACCGCCCCTCCCGACGCCGTCCATCCCGCCAACCCTTCCGCCAACAACGTCACCACCAGCGTATTCATGCTGACCCCTTCTCGTTGTGCGCGCTGGGCCAATCGGGCGTGCAGGCTCTTTGGCAACCGAACGACGAACCGCCCGCTATACGCGCCCCCGCTTCCCGGCTCGGGCACGGGCAGCCCCATCGCTTCCAGCGCGGCGATGGTCTCGGCCAGGGCATCGAAACCATTGGCGATGGCCTCCTCCACGGTTTCCCCGTCAGAAATGCATTCGTTGAAATCGGGAAATGAAATCAAATATCCCCCCCCTTCTTCGGGGGTAAGCGGGCGAAGTTCAAAAGGATAGCGGGTCAGATCGCGCATGGTCATTCGTCCAGCACAAAGGAGATAAATTTTTTGATGTAAATGGGTTTAATTGGACGACGAGCAGGCACGGGAAGTGTTCGTCCATCTGGTCGAACAAAAACGACATGACTTGTCCCGCGCTGTCTCCATTCGATTCCATAACTGCGAGCAATTGTTTTCAGGCTGTCAATTCGCCAGCCACGTGGGTTTCTCTGCATTTTCTGGAGTGTCTTTAGGCTCCTATTCATGATGATACCACATCAAGTATCATGTTGTAAAGTGGGCGTACGAGATTCACCGACTAAGCTGATGCCGTCTCCCCGCCCGGCCTTGGCCCGGGCGTTTCACCGCTGATGACCCGGATCGCGCCGGGCAGCACCCGCACCTCCACCTGGGTGGGAAAATCCTCTTTGATCTCGCCGTCCACCAGGATGGGCAGGGGATCATCGCTTTCCATGCGCACCCATGTGCACTGGCGGTAATACACGCCCGGCGCGTGGATGTGCGTCCCTTTCATGGTCGCAGGCAACAGCCTGAACACGCTCAGCCGGGAGCGGGCGTCGGCCACCAGGAAATCGAGGAGCCCGTCGTCCTGACGGGCGCGGGGGCTGAAGAAATAGACCCCGCCCGTGCGATAGCCGATGGAGATGTAGCTCATGAGGATGGGGCGCTTGGCCATCTCGCCGTCATCCCAAACAAAGCCCACCGTGGGCCATTTCGCCTTGAGGATGGCCTTGACCGCGCCGAGGATGTAGCGGGTTTCGCCGTGAATGCGCTGGATTTTCGCCGCCTCCATGTTGGTGACGGCGCCCAGCCCCACGATGAAATCGTTCATGAATACGTACTGATTGGCCCGGCCCAGGTCCAGGGTGCGCACATGCCGGGCCTCCGCCAGCAGCCGACAGGCGGCCTCCAGGTCATCGCCCGGAATGCCGAGCTGGTAAGCGTAGTCGTTGGCCGATCCCAGGGGGATGACGCCCAACGTGGCCCGGGCGACGTCACCCTCCCCCACCAATCCACTGACCACCTCGCTGATGGCGCCGTCGCCCCCGGCCGCGACGATGGGATCAAAGCCTTGGGCTGCTGCCTCGCGGGCTAGCTCCATCCCGTGCCCCGGCCCCTCGGTCTCCACCCAATCGTAATCATAGCCCAGGCGGTCCAGGATGCGGCGCACGTCGGGCGCGCGTTTTTGCGCGCCCCATCGGTTGGAGTAAGGATTAAGGATGATTTTGGCAGGCATGAGTTCCCCACATAGGCGTGGAAGAGCGAAAAACGGTGAAGAAAACAACGCGACCTGAACCAGCGTGCACGTGATGGGTGAGGTCTTTACGCTTCACATTTTCACGCATCACGTTTCCCAACCATTATAACATGCCCTCATCGATTGGTCATGCTATAATTCGAAAACATCTGACAACATCATCTCAAGGAGACCTCATGCCACCCATCATCCAAATCAGCGACGCCAAAGACCACGTGGGCGAGATTGTCACCGTGCGGGGCTGGATCAAACGTCGCACGGGCAAGGGCAAGATCAACTTCCTGCGCGTGCGGGATGGCAGCGGCATTTTCCAGGCCGTGGCCTTTCGTCCCAACCTGGGGGATGAGAAATTCGCCCAGGTGAAGAAGCTGACCACCGAATCCTCGGTCATCCTCACCGGCGAAATCCGGGCGGACGCGCGCGCGCCCGGCGTGCCCGGCGGCTACGAGATGGACCTGCAGGACATCGAGATCGTGCAACTGGCTCAGCCCTATCCCATCGCGCCCAAGGAACACGGCGTGGAATTCCTGCTGGACCACCGCCATCTCTGGCTGCGCAGCGACCGGCAATGGGCCATCCAGCGGGTGCGGGCCACGGTCATCCGGGCCATCCGCGACTGGCTGGATGATCACGGCTTTTTGAACGTGGACACGCCCATCCTCACCCCGGCCGCGGGCGAGGGCACCACCACCCTCTTCGAGATCGACTACCACGGCCAGCCCGCGTATCTGGCCCAGACCGGCCAGCTCTACAACGAAGCCAACATCTTCGCGTTCGGCAAGGTCTATTGCTTCGGCCCCACCTTCCGGGCGGAGAAATCGAAAACCCGCCGTCATCTGCAGGAATTCTGGATGGTGGAGCCCGAGATCGCGTTCTGCCATCTGGACGACTTGCTGGAAATCGAGGAGCAGTTTGTCTCCTACATCGTGCAGCGCACGCTGAAGGAGCGGGCCCATGAGCTGTCCCTGCTGGAGCGGGACACCTCGAAGCTGGAGAACGTGACGCCGCCCTTCCCCCGCATCCGCTACGACGACGCGGTGGCCATGATCAACGAAGCCGCGGCCGCGGGCGTGACCGTGCCGCCCAAGGATGAGCCCCTGCCGCCCATGACGTGGGGCGATGATTTCGGCGCGCCCCACGAGACTTACATCGCCAGCCGCTT
>CAZDCN010000358.1:0-3698 GCA_964503945.1 uncultured Caldilineales bacterium | reverse complement strand
CCCGCCCGAAAGCCGGGTTCACCCGGCGTCGCGTCGTAGCCCGGAGCTTCAGCTCTGGATGATCACGCGCAAAGCCGCCCAGGGCGCAAAAGTAAGGTTTGCAAGTGGCAGGTGGCAAGTCGCAGGTAGGATTGCCAAGATTCACCTGCCACCTGCTGCTTGCTACCTGCAGTCCCATCTTCCCCCCTCTCGAAACCGGCTTTCAGAAAATTCATCCAACCGCCATGAATCCCTATTTTCTGACCTTCGAGCTCCTCATGTACGCCTTGCTGGCGTGGTCGCTGGCCGATGCGCGGCGACGCATGGGCTGGCATGGCGTCTGGCAGGCGGCCGCGGGGGTGATCTTTGGGGTGCTGTTGGAATGGGCCACCATCCAGCAGCTCCATGCCTATCGCTATGGCCGGTTCGCCGTCATGATCGCGGGCGACGTGCCGCTGGCCATCGGCGTGGGCTGGGGCGTCATCATCTACGCGGCCCGGCTCTACGCGGACGCGACCTCGCTGCCCCGCTGGGCGAAGCCCATCCTGGCCGCGCTGCTGGCCCTGAACATCGATCTCTCCATGGATGCCATCGCCATCCGCCTGGGGATGTGGGATTGGGGCCAGGGGTTGGCGTTCCAGTATTTCGGCGTGCCCTGGGCGAATTTCTGGGCCTGGTTCTGGGTGGTGACCAGCTTCACTGCGGGCCTGTGGCTGTTGGCCGACCGCCCCCATCCCCTGAGCCGCTGGCTGGGACCGTTGGCCGCGATCCTCGTAGGCGTGATGGGCGTGCTGACCACCAACCGCCTCATTGTGTCCATCGTTCCCCGCAGCCTCTACGAAGCGACCATCGCCGCGGTCATTTTGGCCGCGCTGGGCCTGATGCTGTGGCTGCGCCCGCGCATCGTCGCCCGCCCCCTGCCGCCCCTCTCCCGCTGGACGCCCTTCACATTTCACGTCTACTTCCTGGCCGCGGGCCTCATCTCGGGCGTCATCCTGCAGCCGCCCATCCTCCTGGCGGTCAGCCTGCTCATGGCGGGCGTAGCCTGGCGGATTCATCGGGCGTAAAAAGAGCGGGCCTGCAAAGCAGGCCCGCCCGCAAGGAGGAATCAGCCAGGTCTAGTTTCAATGGAAGGGGAGGATGGAGTTGTTGGCATTGACGCGCCCCCAGCCAAAGTAGGGATCCTTGCCGGGGTCGCCCAAATCATCGGCGGAATTCTTCAACGCCCCCTTCACCAGCCGCGGGTCCATATCGCCGCCATTGGCGCCGATGATGATGGCCGCCACGCCCGAAGCATGAGGCGCGGCCATGCTCGTGCCCGCGCTCCAATACCATGCGCCCGCGGAACCGGTGCTGAACACGAGGTCGAAGACCCAGCAGTAATGGGTGACGACGCCCACAGTGCACACGCTGTCGGGATCCACGAAATAGTATTCGAAGTTGCCGCCGGGAGCAGCGTTATGGATGGGGCGACCGTAGTTGGTGTAGAAGGTGGGAATGTCCAGATTCGTAGCGGGGTCCACCGCCCAGCCGATGGGAGCCGTGGCCGAAATAGAGAGGTAACGGGGGATGTCGGAGGGCAGATGGTGGATGGTCCCATCCAGGCTTTCGCCGTCATTGCCCGCGGCCGCGATGAGCGTAGCTCCCTTCATGTTGGCGTAACGTCCGGCCCGCTCCAAGGCATCCACTAGCGCGGCAATGTCCAGCGCGTCGTTAATGCTCTCGATCTCCGCCTCGTCTACGGTCGCTCCCAGGCTCATGTTGATCACATCCGCGCCGATGTCCGCTGAATAGACGATGGCGTCCAGCAGCCAGTCGAAATCACCGCTGCCGGTGAGGGAGGAGAGCACCTTCACCATGACGATCTCCGCCTCGGGCGCAATGCCGATGACCCCATAGCCGTTGTCCGCGGCGGCGATGGTGCCCGCCACATGGGTGCCGTGGCTGAAGGGATCGCCAGGGTAGTTTTCGATGTATTCGAAGGTCTCGCCGGGCACGAAAGAGGTGCTGAGAGCAAGGTTGAGGTTGGGAGCAAGGTCGGGATGATCGGAGTCGATGCCGTCATCGAGGACCGCCACGCGCACGCCCGCGCCTCGGCCCTTCGATTGCCAGGCCTCGACCGCGTCCACGGCGTCATGGCCCCATTGCAGATCGAAGAAGAAGTCGTCATCGCCGCTGTTGGGCGGGTTGCCATAATCCGCCGCGGTCAAAGCTACCGGCGTCACCGGATCGACGATCTCGATCTTGACGTTAGGTGCGATCGCGTTCACCGAAGGCAGCGATGCGATGCGATTCGGGAATGTGGGGTCGCTGGAGGACGCCACCACCACGCCGATCTGCGGGATGGTATTGGTCACGCGGCCGCCTGCCGCGACGACCTGCGCTACGAAATCGGGGGTGAGTTGTTCAGCCTGGCTTACAATAATGTAGGACCGTTCCCCAGGTCCAGCGGCGCTCGCCACGGTCGCCGTCACCAAGAGAAGCAGAATCACCACAATGAAGATCGTGAGAAGGTTGCGAGACATCGTGATCCTCCTTATCTCATTGTGAGATGGAAAGACAAAGGAGTGGGTAAACAATTTGTGGTTTAGGGAATAGGCAAAACCTCCTGAGACAATGGTCGATGGAAATCGCGCGCAAAGCGCGATTCATCTTTTCGAATGAAAAGATGATGAAAATTATAGATCGATTGTGAGGAGGCTGACAAGTTGGCTGTTCTGAAAATAGATTTGGAGGACGCAGATGACGCGGATGAAGCGCTGATCAACGCAGATGGAAGCAGAAAACAGAAAAATGATCTGCGCAAATCCGCGTTGCGAAGCATCTGCGTTATCCGCGTTTCCATTTTCATCGGTATCGGCGGGCAGCCCCCCGTGAAGCCTGCTTTGTGCGTACAAAACGGAACGCATCCAACCTCACCCACGCACCGCGTCGTCGGTGCGACCCGGCGCGAGTTTGCGCCCGACGGTGAGGCGGATGCTGCGAAACGCGCCGAACTCGCGCACAGTGATGACTTCCAGGCCCGCGGCGCGCATGAGCGCGGCTTCATCCCGCATGCGATCCCCAAACAGCGACCATATGCGGGCGAGAAAACGGGCGGGGAGATTGCCGTCGGCGGGGATGCATGCATCCACCAGGATGAGCATGCCCCCTGGACGCAAAGCCCGCGCGAACCCGCGCATGGCCTCCCGACCATCGGGAATGGCGCTGAAGACGAAGGTCATAAGGATGGCGTCGAAGCTGGCGGAGGCGAAGGGCAGCGCGGCCGCGTCCCCTCGCACCAAACGCGGGGGCAACCCCCGGGCGCTCAACCGCGCCCGAGCGCGGGCCAGCATCCCTGCGGAAAGGTCCAGCCCGACGACGAAATCGTGGCGTTGGGCCAGACGCTCCAGCAGCAACCCCGGCCCCGGCCCGATCTCCAGCACCCGGGCGCGGGCGTCCGCGGGCAGCCAGGCCAGAGCCGCGGCGGAATAGCGCCACCAGGGGCGGATGAGCCGCCATGCCGGGGCGTAGCAAGGAGCCATGCGGTCGTAGAGGCGGGCGTAATTCATGAGGAGATCGGGGAGCGAATCGGAAGCCAGCGCGACGACGCCCTTTTCATTATAGCGCATTGTCACCGCCTTTGGCGTCGTTTCATAGCCGGGGGAATGCTCCTTCGGCGGATTACTGCTTCGTAAATAGACGTTAGCCTCGTCTGCGGAGACCTTCTCAGAGCCAGC
>CAZDCN010000357.1:0-3699 GCA_964503945.1 uncultured Caldilineales bacterium | reverse complement strand
ACGCTGCCTCTGAGAAGGTCTCCGCCAACGACGCCAACGTTTATTTACGAAGCAGATCGACGCGCCTGTTGCCAAGCCCCCGGCGGAAAACCGGGGGCCTGGGGAAGGCGCTGCTGACTCGCTCCCAACGGGGCGCGTCAATCTGACCAGTTTTCGAGGATGGTTTTCACCGTGGCCACGAACGCGTCCGCGGTGGCCCCGTCCAGGATGCGATGGTCGAAGGTGAAGCTGAGGTAGGCGACGGGGCGGATGGCGATGTAGTCCTCGGGGTCGGGCAGCAGGGGATGGCCCTGGCTGATGACCACGGGTTCTTTGTGGATGGCGCCCACGCCCAGGATGCCCGCGTTGGGCTGGTTGATGATGGGCGCGGCGAAGAGGCTGCCCGCGGTGCCGTGATTGGTGATGGTGAAGGTCGCTCCCTGGATCTCGTCCGGGCGGAGTTTGCCCGCCCGGGCCCGGTCTGCCAGGTCGTTGACGATGCGGGCCAGCCCCAGCAGATTGTAGCCGTCCGCGCCCTTAATCACGGGCACGATGAGGCCGTCGTCGATGGCCGTGGCCATGCCGATGTTGATGGCCCGATGGAGGACGATGCCCTCCTCCGACCAGGAGCTGTTGGCGTAGGGATGCTGCTTGAGGGCCTGGGCCGCGGCGGCGATGAAGTAGGGCGTGAAGGTGAGGTTGACGCCATCCTGGGCGAAACGGTCCTTGTGCGCGTAGCG
The DNA here is from genome assembly GCA_964503945.1 of uncultured Caldilineales bacterium. Classification (GTDB taxonomy): domain Bacteria; phylum Chloroflexota; class Anaerolineae; order J102; family J102; genus M2005. The sequence goes on along the minus strand of CAZDCN010000357.1, from coordinate 2,980 downwards.
ATGCTTCACCACGCGGGTCATGTCGGCCAGGAAGACGGTGGTCACGTGGGGCGAGGTGCGTTTGGATTGCACCATGTGTTCGGCGATGAGCTTGCGCATGCGGCTGAGGGGCGCGATGGCATCGCCGGGCATGGGGGGCGGGGGCGGCGCCGGCGCGTGGGGTGGAGGAGGCGGCGGGGGCGGAGGAGCGGGTTGGGTCGGCTTCTTGGGGGCCGGAATCGGTGCGTATTCCTCGACATGGGCGGGTTTGAACAGATCACCCGAGCCCGGTTTCTCCCACTCGGGCGCCGCTTCCTCGGTCTTTTGAGCTTCGCGCTGTTGGATGTAGTTCAACACATCCTTCTTGCGGATGCGGCCGCGCACGCCCGTGCCCTTGACCTGGGTCAAATCCACGTTGTGCTCCGCGGCCAGTTTCGCCACCACGGGACTGATGAAGCCCAGATCGCGCACCGGGGCGGCGGCCGCGGGCTCTGGCGCGGGTTCGCCCGATGGTGGGGGCTCAGCGGGCGCTTGGGCGGGCGATTCCCCTTGGGGGATGGCTTCGCCCGGTTCGCCGATGACCGCGATGAGCGTGCCCGCCTGCACGGTGGCTCCCTCGGGGATGTAGATTTTCAGCACCGTGCCCTCTGCGGGCGAAGGCACTTCGGTATCCACTTTATCGGATGAGACCTCCAGCAGGGGATCATACTTCTTGACGGTGTCGCCTTCTTTGACCAGCCATTTGGAGATGGTTCCTTCGACCACCGATTCTCCCAACTGGGGCATGATCACTTTTGTAGCCATAGAGCTTTCCTCAAATGAGACTGTGTCATGGTCGTTCAGTAGGCAGCCAGCTCGCGCATGGCCCGAGCGATCTTCTCAGGGTTGAGCATGAACGCGTCCTGCAAGGGATGGCTGAAGGGGACCGCGGGCACGTCGGGCGGGGTGAGCCGGGTGATGGGGCCGTCCAGATACTCGAAAGCTTCCTGACCGATAATGGCCGCCACTTCGCTGCCCACGCTGACGGTGGGGTTGTCTTCGTGCACAATGAGGACTTTGCCCGTTTTCTTTACCGATTCCAGGATGGTCTCCTTGTCCAGCGGGCGCAGGGTGCGCAGGTCGATGACCTCGACGCCGACGCCCTCCGCGGCCAGCATGTCCGCGGCTTTGACCGCGTCGTGCATGGCTAAGCCATAGCTGATCACGGTCAGATCATCGCCCTCGCGGCGGATGGCGGCCTTGCCGATGGGCACGACATAGTCCTCCTCGGGCACTTCGCCCTTGATCAAGCGGTAGGTCTTTTTGTGCTCGAAGAAGAGCACGGGATCCTCCAGTTGCAGCGCCGCCCGCAGCATGCCCTTGATGTCGTAGGGGGTGGAAGGAGCCACCACGTAGAGGCCGGGGATATGTGCGAAGAAGGCTTCCACCGATTGGGAATGGTACAGCCCGCCCGAGATGCCGCCGCCGTAGGGCGCGCGGATGATGAGGGGCACCGTCCAATCGCCGCGGGTGCGATAGCGCATGCGCGCGGCTTCGCTCAAAATCTGGTTGAACGCGGGGAAGATGAAATCCGCGAACTGGATTTCGACGATGGGTTTGAAGTAGCCGGTCAGGGCCATACCGATGCCCGTGGCCACGATGGAGAGCTCGGCCAGGGGCGTGTCGATGACGCGGTTCTCGCCGAACTGCTGATACAGGCCCTGGGTGGCGCGGAAGACGCCCCCGCGCGGGCCCACATCCTCGCCCGCTATGATGATGCGGGGGTCTCGTTCCATCTCCTGGCGCAGGGTCTCGCGCAGGGCTTCGATGTTGTTCATGATGGCCATGGCTCAAACCTCCCAATTGGGCATGGGCCCATAGAGATGTTTCGTCATTTCCGAGACGTCGGGATAGGGCGCGTTCACGGCTTCCTCCTCGGCCGCATCCACTTCAGCAACCGCCCAATCCTCGATCTCCCGCTTCAGGTCCTCGGTGAGGACGCCGCGCTCCAACAGCGCTTTTTCGAAAAGGATGATGGGATCGCGCTGCTTCCAGTATTCCACCTCCTCGCGGCTGCGGTAGGTGCGATCGTCATCATCGGAGGAGTGAGGGGTGATGCGGTAGGTTTTAGCCTCGACCAGGGTGGCTCCCTCCCCGCGTCGGGCCCGCGCCACCGCCTCGTGCATGGCGTCGTAGCAGGCCAGCACGTCGTTGCCATCCACCACCACGCCTTCGATGCCATACGCCGCGGCCCGATCCGCCACATTCTTCACCGCCATTTCCTTCTCCACAGGCACGGAGATGGCGTACTGATTGTTCTGCACGATGCAAATGAAGGGCAATTTGTGCACGCCCGCCCAGTTCAACCCCTCATGAAAGTCGCCCTGGCTGGTGGAGCCCTCGCCCAGGCAGACGACGGTGACCTCATCGGTTCCCTTCAGCTTACTGGCCAGGGCCGTGCCCGCGGCGATGGGCACCTGGGTGGCCACAGGGCTGGAGATGCTGCCGATGCGCAGGCTGGCGTTGGAGAAGTGGGAGGGCATCTGGATGCCGCCGCTGCTGGGATCGCCCGCCTTGCCCAGCAGGCCCAGCATATGGTCCACCGGCTTCATGCCCATGGCCAGCACAAAAGCCAGATCGCGGTAATAAGGATAGAACCAATCGTATCCGGGGCGCAGAGTCTCCGCGGCCGCCACCTGAATTGCTTCGTGCCCGATGCCCGAGATATGGAACGGCGCGCGCCCCTGTCGATTCATCACCCAACTGCGCTCGTCCAACTTGCGGCTGAGCACCATGGTCTTGTACATCTTCAGCAATTGTTCATCGGTCAGTTGATCCGATGGCCGCCCCGACGGCTTCGTCTTAGACTTTCTGGCTTCTGTAGCCATAACACCTCCTTGTGTCAGGATTTTGTATTGAATTGAAACAGCGCACCGGGAAGCGGCGCTGCCTCCCGGCGTTGATAACGAGACTTTTCAGGATTTCATTATAACACCTGATAAAGCCCGCGCGAAAGTCCCCC
>CAZDCN010000356.1:0-3711 GCA_964503945.1 uncultured Caldilineales bacterium | reverse complement strand
CACGCTATCCAGCTTGCGGCCCAGCTCCTCGGTGATGACGGTGCCGCCGGTGAGAATGGCGATATCCTGCAGCATGGCCTTGCGGCGGTCGCCGAAGCCAGGAGCCTTCACCGCCAGGACGTTGAACACGCCGCGGAGCTTGTTCAGCACCAGGGTGGCCAGGGCCTCGCCGTCCACATCTTCGGCAATGATGACCAGGTTGCGCTTGCCCACCTGGACCAGCTTCTCCAGCACAGGCACCAGGTCCTGGGCGGCGCTGATCTTCTTGTCATGGATGAGGATGTAGGGGTCCTCGATCACGGCTTCCATGCGCTCGGTGTCGGTGATGAAGTAAGGGCTCAGGTAACCGCGGTCGAACTGCATACCCTCGACGAACTCGGTCTCGAAGCCCAGGGATTTGCCCTCCTCCACGGTGATGACGCCATCCTTGCCCACTTTGTCCATAACGTCCGCGATGAGGTCGCCGATCTCCTGATCCTGAGCGGAGATGGCGGCCACGGCCGCGATGCGCTCATGGGTGGTGATGGGCACCGCCATGTCGGCGATGGCGTCGGAGACGACCGCGGTGGCCTTCTCGATGCCGCGCTTCAGCAGCATGGGGTTGGCGCCCGCAGCCACGTTGCGCATGCCCTCGGCCACGATGGCCTGGGCCAGCACGGTGGCGGTGGTGGTGCCGTCGCCCGCCACGTCATTGGTCTTGGTGGCGGCTTCCTTCAGCAGCTGAGCGCCCATGTTGGCAAAGGGCTCTTCCAGTTCGATTTCCTTGGCGACGGAAACCCCGTCATGGGTGATGGTGGGCGCGCCCCATTTCTTGTCCAGCGCCACATTGCGGCCCTTGGGACCCAGGGTGGTCTTCACGGCATTGGCGAGAATATCCACGCCTTTCTTCAGTTCCTTGCGAGCTTCTTCATTGAAGACAAGCTGCTTGGCCATAGTTGATTACTCCTTTGTAGAGATTATGGTAATTGTGGATGGTTTCAGTTGAAAACGATGCGTCGAAGCGCTTCTTCAGAGGATTCGAGTTGTGCGCCGTTGGGTTAGATGCCCGAAAAGCGCGTTTGGTTGCAGATTTCTGTCACTCTTCCTCGACGACTGCTAAAATGTCGCTCTCCCGCAGAATGAGCAGCTTTTCATTGCCGTTGAGCTTCACCTCGGTACCCGCATATTTGGCGTAAAGCACCGTGTCGCCCACATGAATATCCAGGGGCATGTGCTCGCCTTTTTCGTTGCGGGCGCCCGGCCCCACCGCAAGCACCTCACCCTCCTGCGGCTTTTCTCGGGCCGATTCAGGCAAAATGATGCCGCTGGCCGTCTTGGCCTCGCGTTCAATGGGTTTCACGACAATGCGATCGCTGAGAGGACGCAACTTCATGACAACCAACCTCCTTATCGATGCTTCATGCCGGACAAAATTTTAGCACTCTCAAACATCGAGTGCTAATCCGACCTCATTATAATGAAATCCCTCGCTCACGTCAACCCCCATTGCATTAGATTTTAGCAAGAAAAGTGTTAGAGTGCTAAAAATTTACCCTTCCGGATTCTCTTCACACGTCTTCAGGCCCGAGAGCGCGGGCTGCGAGTAGGGATTCAGCTCCAGCGCCTTCTCCAGCCAGGGGATGGCCTTATCGCACTGGCGGGGCTCACCATAGATGTAGGCCAGACCCAAAGTGTAATAATACGCCTCATTCTCCGCCCCTTGCGCAATGGCCCGCTCCAAAGGCTCCACCGCGTCCTCATACCGCTGACGGCGATAGAGGGCCATGCCCAGATGCGCCCAGGCTGCCGTATTGTTGGGGTTGCGCTCCACCGCGTGCTGCAGCTCGATGATGGCCCGCTCCGGATCGTCCATGTAATAATAAGCCCAGCCCAACGCGTCATACGCCTCGTCATAGTCGGGGTTCAACTTCAGGGCCCGACGAAAACTCTCGATGGCGTTTTCGTAATCCCCCTGGGCCACATAATTTTGACCCACCTCATAATACAGCCGGGGTAGGTTCGGATTGATGCGGATGGCCTCCTGATATTGCTCGATGGCCTTGTTGTACTTGCCCTGACTGTTAAACACATACCCCAACCCACGACGAGCGTCCACGCTTTGAGGATTCAGCCGCACCGCCTCATTGCCTTCCTCCAAGGCCCGGGCCCAATTGCCCGCATCCGCGTAGATCTCCGCCATATAGGCCCGAGATTCGGCCAGATTGGGATTCAGATCGATGGCGTGCACAGCCGCAGCAATGGCGTCATCGATACGGCCATTCCAGTCCAACGCCCAGGCGTACACCGCATTGGCCATCGCGTCCGACTCATTCAATGTCACCGCTTTCTGGGCGCTTTCTAGGGCAGCCTCCTCCTCCCCTTGCCAGATCTGCCAACGGGCCAGCGCCGTCCACACCTCCGCGTCATCGGGAACCAACGCCAGATATTTCCGATACGCGACGATAGCATCCGCCAGCCGCCCTTCCGAAATCGCCAGCTCCGCATCCAGCAAATGCACCGCGGGCGATGTGGTGGGCGTAGGCGTAGGCTCGAAGGGATTGATCATCCAGCTGGGCTCTTGCTGATAAACGATGAAAATGACCACAGCCAGCAGGCCAAGCAGGAAAAAAACCCGCCTGCGACGTTTCGCTTTCTGACGTTTGCGGCTATCCGTAATATACATGGCGCTAAAATCCTGCTTCGCGGCGCGCAGTTTGCACGGCCGCCAAAAGCTTTTCGTGAAGATGGGGATTCGCCGCGACCATCTGGTCCTTGCCCAGTCGCCAGGGCTCGCCCTGATAATCGGTGACGACGCCGCCCGCCTCGGCAATCAAAAGCACGCCCGAAGCCCAGTCCCAGGGGAAGAGATGCGCCTCCCAATAACCATCCAGACGCCCATCCCCCACCCAGGCCAGGTCCAGCGCGGCCGCGCCCGCACGGCGCACGCCCCGCACCCGCGGCATCAGATAATTGAACTCGGCCAGGTTGTTGTCCTGGGTTTGAGCTCGGACGTATGGAAATCCTGTGGCGATGAGGCTCCGCCCCAGTTCTTCTGTGGAGGACACGCGCATGGGCAGATCATCCAGCTTCTGGGGTGTTCCCATCCAGGCGCCCTGGCCCTTCGCGGCCCAGTAGGTGCGCTCCCGCACCACATCCTGCACCACCCCCACCACCGGCTCCCCATCCACCCACAGGGCGATGGACACGGCGAAAACGGGGAAGCGGCTGGCGAAATTCGTGGTGCCGTCCAGGGGGTCCACCAACCACAAGGCCCGACCGTCCCGATGCTGATCCCCGCCCTCTTCCTCGGCCAGAATGCTGTGGTGGGGAAAGCGAGATGTCAGGGCGTCCAGAATCAGGGTCTGGCTGGCCGTATCCGCCTCGGTGACCATGTCCACCGCGGTGCTTTTGGTTTCGATGCGCCGCGGGCCCGCTCGATGGATGCGTAGAAGCAAGTCGCCGGCCTGGCGGGCCAATGCAATGGCCGTGGTCAGCTCCTCAAAATAATCAAAGGTGGCGGGGACGGGCAACGTAATGGGCATGGCGTAGAAGGACTGTGCGATGAAGTCTGAGGAATAGGATTAGGATTAGGAAAAATGCGGTCGCCAGGGGCAGGTCGCAAGTCGCAGGTAAGGCTGCGCCCCCTGTTGCCGACTGAAGTCGGGCTCTCTAGGCCAGCGGCCAAGGGACGGCCTGCGCCGTCCCCATCCCGGCAGCGGAGCGGTCGCCGCA
>CAZDCN010000355.1:0-3728 GCA_964503945.1 uncultured Caldilineales bacterium | reverse complement strand
CCTCTATTTGTGTCTTCTATCTGTGGTTCTCCCTATCTGTGGGTTATTTACGAAGCAGGCTTCACGGGCCGCGGCCCGCCGATACCAATGAAAAAATAATCTGTGTAATCTGTGCAATCTGTGGTCCTATTTTCAAAGCGCGCCCTCCTTGCGCAGGATGCGTTTCGCCAGCGCGATCTCTTCCTCGGGCGTGTGGATGCGCCCGTCCAGCAGCGCGGCCCGCACCTGCTGGAAGACTCGCCGGTAGATGGGGCCGGGCTTCACGCCCCAGCGCCGCAGATCATCGCCGGTGATATGAATTTGGCGGGGGCGGAGTTCTTGTTGAAAAAAGCGGATGCGTTTTTGGAACAGGGGGTCGTCGGTAGCGATGCGGGCTACCAGCAGGGCCGCATCGCTGAAGGGTTGGAGTAAGCGATCCAGCTCGGAGGGCGGGAGGTCGGGCCGGGTGAGGTCCAGAGTGCGGGCGCGCAGGCGTTCCACGGCCTTCACCAGGTTCGCGGTGGCGCGGGTGGGGCGCAGGCGGTCGAGGATGCGGCGGTGGGCGGCCGGGGTGAGGTCGTAGAGCCAGAGCGCGAAGTAGAGCTGTTCGATGGGCGCGGGCCGGTGGGGCATGCGGGCAAGCTCCTTCCGCAACGCCCGGAACCGCGCATCCAACACATCCTCCCAGCCCAGCTCGGGATCGATCTCCCGTAGCACGCCCAGCTCATCCAGACGGCGCAGGGCTTTTTCGGGCGTTTGCTCTTGCAGGATAAGCTCGATCTCGTGGCGGATGCGGGGCCCGCTGACCCGGCGCAGCAGATCCACGGCCTCGATCATGAGCTCTGCGGTGCGGGGTTCGATGGTGAAGCCGAAGCGCTGTTCAAAGCGCACGGCCCGCAGGATGCGGGTGGGGTCTTCGATGAAGCTGAGGGAGTGGAGCACCCGGATGATCCCCTGATCCAGGTCGCGGCGGCCGCCGTAGAAGTCCAGCAGCTCGCCCCAGTGGGCGCCGTCCAGGCGGATGGCCAGGGTGTTGATGGTGAAATCGCGGCGGTGGAGGTCGAGTTTGATGCTGGAGCGTTCGACGATGGGCAGGGCGGTGGGGCTTTCATAGAATTCGGTGCGGGCCGTGGCGAAGTCGATGCTGGGGGGCGTGTCGTCGGGCAGGCGGCGGCCCGCGGCGAAGGCCTCGTCATCCCGAATCCATTTGGCGGTGCCGAAGCGTCGGTGGGGACGCACCCGGCCGCCGTACTTCCGAGCCAGATGTTGGGCCAGGGCCACCGCGTCCCCCTCCACCACGAAGTCCACGTCGAAATTGGGCTGATTCAACAGCAGGTCGCGCACGAAGCCGCCGACGATGTACACGGGATAATGCAATTCCGCGCCGGCCTCGCCCACTTGGCGCAGCAGGTGGATCAATCCCGCGGGCAGTTGTTCTTCCAGCAGTTTGGCCACCGAGGGAGGCGCGGGGGCTTCCCGTTCACCCCACAGCTTCAGCAGGTCGGTGCGGGTGACGATGCCCACCATGCGGCCATTCTCATCCACCACGGGGATCTGGCCCCAACCGCTGTCGATCATCTTCTTCTGCACGAGCTGGACGGGGTCGTCCAGGCCCACGGTGACCGCGCCCACGCGCATGACTTTGCTCACGGGCTGGCGGTGCATGCCGTGGCGGATGGCCATGTCGATGATGCGGCGGGTGACCAGCCCCACCAATCCGCCCTCTTCGTCCACCACAGGGAAACCCTCATGCCCGCGTTTGGCCATGCGATCTGCGACCTCGGCCACGGCGGCGTCGCGGCGCACCGTGTTCACGCCCCAGGACATGATCTCCCGCACCGTCACCTGGGGTTGGATCATGTCGTGGAGGAGAGCCAGCAGTTGGGTTTTGATGGCTGCCAGGGGTTGGTCCCGCACCAGTGCGGCCGCGGCCCGGGCGTGACCGCCGCCGCCCAGTTTCTCCGCGATGCGGCCCACATGGATATTGTTCGTGGTGGATCGGGCCACCACCTGCACGTGTTCTTTCAAGTCCACCAGCAGGAAGAGGGCGTCGGGATCGTAGAAATCGCGCAGTTTGTGCGCGAGGGTGCTGATCTCCTCCACCGGTTCTTCGATGCGGGCGCTGGTGATGATGACCGTAAAGCCCTTGATCTCGTGAATCTCCGCGGATTCGTAGAGGCGGTCGAGCAGGCGCTGCTGTGCGGGGGAGAGGGGATGGTGGAGGAATTCCCGCACAGTGTCCAGCCGCGCGCCCTGTTCCAGCAGCCAGGCCGCGCAGCGCATGTCGCGCGGGGTGGCGCTTACGTAGGAGAGGCTGCCCGTGTCTTCGTAGATGCCCAGCATGAGCAGGGTGGCTTCCACGGGCGAAAGCTGGATGCCCCGGCCCATGATCTGCTCCACGAGAATGGTGGTGGTGGCGCCCACGGGCTCGTACCAGCAGTGATAGTGGGGAGGCAGGCTTTCCCGGCAGGGGTGGTGGTCGATGATGCGCACGGGCGTCTGCTGGGTCATCCCCCGCACCAGCTGGGCCGATTGCGCGTCCACGAAGATGGCTTCGGAGATCTTCCCGCGCGGCAGTTCCTGCACCGTGCGAAAGGGCAGGGCGCTGCGGTAGAGGGTGAGGAAATCCCGCAGGTTGCGATTGAGTTGGCGGGGAAGCACGGGGATGGCTTCGGGATGGAGTTTGCTGGCGGCCAGCAGGCTGGCCAGCGCGTCGAAATCCGCGTGCTCGTGGGTGAGGATGACTTCCATCAGTAATTGGTGATGATGAGTTCCCGGATTTTGCCGCGGCCTGCGGCGTGGCGGTTGATGTTGCGTCGGGCTTCGACCGGGTGGATGCGGAAGGGGGGGCGGGCGTAGAGGTCGCGGATGAGGGGCGTGTCGGAGTTGGAGACCATGACCCGCGCGCCGCGCTCGTCCAAAGCCAGACACACATCCCGCAGCCGGGCCTGATCCTCGGCGGAGAAGCCGTCGGCCTGATAGGCGGTGAAGTGCGCGGTGCTGGAGCGGGGCGCGTAGGGAGGGTCGAAGTAGACCCAATCGCCCGGTTGGACGTCCTCAACCGCCTCCTCAAAGGGCATGGGCCGGATGGTGGCGGTCTGCAAGGCGCGGGAGACGGCTTTCAGGTTGTCGGGGTCGAGATAGCGGGGGGATTTGTAGCGGCCAAAGGGGACGTTGAATTGGCCCCGGCGGTTCACTCGGTAAAGGCCGTTGTAGCCGGTTTTGTTCAGGTAGATCATGCGGGCCGCGCGGGCGGGCAGGGCGAGCCGCCAGGGGTCCTGGGCCCGCAGGTCGTAGTAGAAGGCTTCGTCGTGGGGATAGCGGGCCAGCAGGGCGATGACCTGGTCGACGTGGTCGCGGATGGCGATGTAGGCGTCGATGAGCTCCGCGTTGCTGTCGGAAAGGAAGGCGCGTGGGAGTTTTTGCGCCCGGTAGAGGGCGAAAAAGAGGGCGCCGCCGCCGAGAAAAGGTTCATGATAGGCGCGGAAGTCCCGGGGCATGCGGGCCATGAGCTCATCGAGGAGCTGGGTCTTACCTCCCGCCCATTTCAGGAACGGGCGCGGCAGCGAACGCTTCATGTCTTTCATTGTAACAGTCGCGCGCCTTTTGCGTCCAACGGCCAGGTCTCAGGGAGGCTGTATCACGCCCGTCGGCGCGGGGCGGCCAAGGCGCTTTGAGGGCGCCCGGAGCTTCCGCTCCGGGCTACGAAACGACGCCGGGTGAACCCGGCTTTCGGGCGGGCGACCCCG
>CAZDCN010000354.1:0-3732 GCA_964503945.1 uncultured Caldilineales bacterium | reverse complement strand
TGCAAGCATCCCAAACTTGCGGTGAATTGGCAAATTCAGTCTGGGCAAGATAGATTTCACTTGTCCCAATGCCGCTCGATCAGGAGGGCGCAGGCCCTCCTTTGGCCGCAGGCCTGGAGCGTCCGACTTGAGTCGGCAAGGTAGGCGCAAACGCACCCCAAATCAGACCATCAAGCCGACTTTTTCTTCATCAGGAAAGCTCCGGCCAGGAGTGCGCCACCAACCAGCAGGGCCAGGCCCAGCCCCAGGATCGGCGTCGCGGCAGTGGCGTCAAAGGACTGCAAAGTCACCGCGTTGGGACCAAAAAACCAGGCATATTCTTCCACTTCCCCATCAAATGCGGCTGCATCGGGCGCGCTGGGGGCGCTGGTGAACACCCGGAAACGGGCGTATAGGGTTTCAGAATTCGCCCCGTCAAAAGTGCCCGCGGGGATATCGAAGTCGATAGTGTGGACGCCCGCGCCGGGGATGGGCTGACTGATGGCGACTTCGGGGCTGCCGGTGGACACATCATAAACGCCATCATGATTGAAATCGAACACGCCGATCAGGTAGGCGGCCCCCCCGGCAACGGTGACTTCCACGCGTCCGCCATTGCTGCCGTTGGTCCAAAGCGAGGGGGCTGTGGCGTTGGGCGATTGCAGGGGCGTGACCCCATCCTCATCGTCGATATTGGTAGTGTCATCGCCATCCGCATTGACCGAATTCAGGGCCGAGCCATCGCCATCGGGCGGAGTCGCCCCCAGATAGCGCGTGGTGTGGTTGGTGATGGTCGCCACCGTCAGGCTCGAAGCGGGATCAATGGTGTTGTCCACGCCTGGAGTGGGATTGCCGCCCCCGGTGTAGTCCTGATCGATGAAGTGCTGAGTGTCGCCGTAGGAGGCGGGCGCGTCGCCATGATCGAAGGAAAGGAAAACGCCGAAGGCCATGGCGGAATTGCCCGTGCCGTGCATTTCCACATCGATGTTGGTGACGTTGCTCGACACGGACAGAATCGTGCCGTTATGGGTCTGTTGTTTGCCCCGCGTCGTGATCGTCTTATCGCCATTGCTGAAACTAATGACCATGTATTCTGGACGGAAGGTTTCGATGACCTGCCAGGTGTCGCCGTCGGTCGTCCAGGTGATGTATTCACTGGGATTGGAGTCTTCGGCATCAGCCACAACCACGTCAAAGGGGATGGGCTGGCCGTCCACGCTGGCGGCAAAGGTCATGCGAAACGTATTGGTGCAACCTGCACAGCCATGTATGCCGACGGGTCCAGTGCCGCTATAGAGATCGTCAAAGGAATCGCCCTCCCAGCCTCCGGGCGTGTATGCCGTCAAAGCACCGCCCGTGATATTGCTGATGGTGGCCTGGACAACGATATTGCCGGGCAGGGTGAATGTCTTGGTGTGGCCCTCGGTAAAATCACTATCGACCCAGTCCAACCAAAAAATATCGCCGATGTATTGGCCAGCGCCGCCGGTGGCGTAATCGGCTTGCACCGAGGGCGCAAAGCCGGGCATCAGGGCCAGACTCAGTAACAGGCTGAGGGCGAGGACGATGCCTGTAATTCGGGCAACGCTCGATGTGTGAGAAAATTTCGCTAGATTCATGGGATGCACCTGTGGGATTCGTTTATTTCTCAGTATCCCACACTCCTCCCCGCGATTCATCCACATGGGAGATGATTTTTGAGCCCGCCTTCCCATGCATTTGGACGATCTCGATCATCCTTTTGGATGATCAACCCACGCGAGCGTCCTTCCCTATCCGATCAACCCCTGCTTCCGGGCGTAGAGCGCGGCCTGGGTGCGGTTGTTGACGTTAAGCTTGCTGAGAATGTGGCTGACATGGGAGCGCACGGTGGCGATGCTGATGTGCAAGGTCTCGGCGATCTCTTTGTTGGACATGCCCTCGCCCAGACAGCGGAGCACCTCCAGCTCCCGGTCGGTCAGCTCGTTGCCGGGATGCACGGCAGGCGCCGCGGTTTGGGCCGTCATCATGCGCTGGGCCAGCTCGGGCGGCAGGGTCATGCGCCCCATGGCCACGGTGCGGATGGCGTGCACCAGTTCTTCCACCGAAGAATCTTTGCGCAGATACCCCATGGCCCCGGAGCGGATTGCCGCGGTGATCTCATTGTCGTTGCTGTAGCTGGTGAGCATGAGGATGCGGGCGTCGGGTTGCTCCGCCAGAATCTCCTGAATCGCCTCCAGCCCGCTCTTGCGGGGCATGACCATATCCATGAGGATCACGTCGGGGCGCAGTTCGCGCGCCCGGGCCACGGCCTGCTCGCCATCGCGGGCGAGCCCCACCACCTGGACGCCATACTTGGGCGCGGAAAGGAGGGCGCGAAGCCCTTCCCGCACCACGGTATGGTCATCGACGATGAGAACACGGATAGGATCGCTCATATCGCTATTATGGGGAAAAACGCGGATTTGCACAAAAGAGCGAGGATGGCGAAGGGGCGAAGGGGCGGGAAGGTGATCAGGGGCGGTGAAGGGGAATGCGGCAACGGATGACCGCGCCCTGGCCGGGCGCTGAGTCGATGAACAGCTCGCCGCCCACGTTCTCGGCCCGATAGCGCATGTTGGTGAGGCCCATGCCCGTCTGACTGACCTGTGCCGGATCAAAGCCGCGCCCGTTATCCGTCACGGTGAGCAGGATGGCGTCACCATCCCGCGCCAGGTGCACGCTGACTCGACTGGCTTCCGCGTGCTTCAGCGCATTGTTCAACGCCTCGGAAGCCAGCCGGTAGAGGGACTCGCCCACATCGGGAGGCAGGTCCAGGCTCGGCTCCACGCTCAACTCGGTTTCGATGCCCAGCCTGCCCTCCACCTGCTCGAAACGATGGGCGAGGGCCTGTTCCAGCCCGCCCCGCTCGAAGGCAAGGGGCTGCAATTGATAGAGCAACAGACGCATTTCTTTCAACGCCCGCAACGCGTTTTCCTCCACCCGGGCCAGATCCACATCCAAAGCCCCAAAAACCCTCCCTTCCAGGGCATCGCGGGCGGCCCGGGCGAAGAGCATGACGCCGTAAAGGGACTGGCTGACCGAATCGTGCAGGTCTCGGGCCAGGCGCTGCCGCTCCTCGATGATGGCCGCGTCCTCCGCGGTTTCGCGCAGCAGGTAATTCTCGATGGCCATGCTCATATAATCGGCCAGGGCTGTGGTCATGGCCACCTGGTTGGGGGAATACTGCTCCTCGCCCGGGCGATAGCAGAGCAGCAGCCCCTCGAAATGGCGCCAGGCTCGGATGTTCACGATCATGCCCACGCCAGCCCGGCCATCCGCCAGGGAGAACGGCGTCAGAGCGGTCAGTTGATCGGGATTCAGCAACAGCGGCTCCACGTGTTGCGCAAACCAGCGGGAGACGCGCGATGAGGGGCGGAAGGACGCCGACCAGCTTCCATTGGCCCCCGCTTCTCCAAAATCCGCGATCTTCGCATACCTCCCATCCGCCTGCAATCCATACACAGCCAGTGTTTGGGCCAGGGCAATGTCGGCGATGAGCGCCAGGATGGGACGAACCACATCGCTCAATGACCGGGCGCTGGTATCGAGCATAGCCGCGTCCAGCATGGCCGAAAGCGCCCGAGTTTGCTCCAGAATCTGCCGGTCACGCCGCTCGATGAGCATCTGCCGTTGCAACAGGCCATTGAGCAGGTTGGCAATGACATCCAGCATATCGATGATCTCATCCCCGCCTTCGTCAGTCAGGGGCCTGCGCAGGCTGATGTTGAACAC
>CAZDCN010000353.1:0-3733 GCA_964503945.1 uncultured Caldilineales bacterium | reverse complement strand
GGCGCGATGGTCACGTGCAAGGTCTCGCCCGGCTGCGCGGTGCAGCCCCCGCCCGGAATCTCGAACTCCAGCCGGGTCTTGCGGTCGGGCGCGGCGAGCTGCACCAGGGTGTGGGCCCCGCGAAAGGAGCGATGCACCAGGGTCAGGGTCAGATGGTTGGGGCCCGAAACTGGCTGGCGAGAGATGGACGCGCCCTCCGGGCGGATGACCAGGCTGACAGCGTCGCCTTGCTTGAGGTGGGAAAGCCCCTCTGCGGGCTGAAGCAGGCCCGCGGGGGTCTCGATGATGGGCGGGCGAGGGGAGCGGACAACGCCCGAGAGGATGTTCGTCATGCCCAAAAAGCGGGCGGCAAAGGGAGAGATGGGGCGGAGATAGAGGGATTCGGGCGTCCCCGCCTGCTCGATGCGGCCCGCGCGCATCAGCGCCACCCGGTCGGCCACGGCAAAGGCCTCGATTTGGTCGTGGGTGACGTAGACCGCGGTCTGGTTGAGTTGTTTGAGGATGCTCCGTAGTTCGATGAGGAGCTGGTCGCGCAGGGTGCGGTCCAACGCGCCCAGGGGCTCGTCCAGCATGAGCAGGCGGGGGTTGGGGGCCAGGCTGCGGGCCAGGGCCACCCGTTGTTGCTCGCCCCCGCTGAGTTCATACACCGGTCGATCCTGATAACCCGGCAGGGCCACCAGCGCCAGCAACTCCCTCACCCGGGCATCGATGTCCGCTGAAGACCACCCGTGCATCTTCAGCCCAAACGCGATGTTTTGCCCCACCGTCATGTGGGGAAACAGCGCGTAGTCCTGGAACATGAGGCCGAAATCCCGCCGGTGGCTGGGCGTGCGGGTGATGTCCTCCCCTTCCAGCAGGATGCGCCCCTGGTCTGGCTGTTCCAGGCCGGCGATGATGCGCAGCAGGGTGGTTTTGCCGCAGCCGCTGGGCCCGAGCAGGCACAGGATTTCCCCGCGGGCCGCGTCCAGGCTCACGTCCCGCAGCACGGGCGCGGCGTCAAAGATTTTCGTGATGCGGTCGATGCGGAGGAAGGGCATAGAGGCAGGAGATCAGCGCACGGTGACCGTGGCGAAGACGGGCGTGCGGTTGCCGTCCAGGTCCTCGACGATGAAGCCGATTTGATACTGGCCCGGCGGCGCGTCCAGTTCGCTCCATTGCAGGGGCGCGTCGCCGAAGGTGACGGCGCCGCCCGGCTCGGAGGCCGCGCCCACGGTGCGGCCCTGCTCATCCAGATCGTACCACAGCTCCAGCGCGGTGAACGTATCCCCAGGCTGGGGCAGAATCTCCCGGGCCGAGCCGGTGAAGTTTTCATCGGTGTAGCCGAAGACCTGTTTGAGCTGGCCCGAGCCGTTGTCGAAATAGAGCCGGGCGTAGCGGGTCTCGCCATCGGCGTAGGTGTAGACGCCATCGACGGTATAGACCGCGTCGTCGGGATTGAGGCCGTAGCGTTGGGGTGAGAAAAGCGCGGTGACCGTGGTCTGACCGTCGTCAATGCCGAAGAACAGCGGCTCCCATTCGAATTCCAGGGTGAACGCGCCCTCGCCCCAATCGGGATAGGTGACGCCATCCACCACCCGATCCTGGCCGCTTTCCAGGAAATCCATGTCGGCCACGAAGAGGGAGTTGGCCCGGGGATCGAGCATGCCGGTGAAGAAGTAGATGTAGCCGATGTTCTCGCCCTGGATGTCCGCGCTAACGAGGACGCTTTCGCCCGGCGACACGGTCGTGGCGGAAAGCCGGATGGGGGAGACGCGGATGCGGCCCGCGCCGGGCGCCTCGCCCTTGGTGGGGGCGGGCTGAGATGGCGCGCCGCCCGGTTGGGCGTTGAACCGGCGTCCGGTGTAGTGATAAGCCAGGAAATCATCCCACAGTCCGTTGCGGGCGAAACGATCTGCCGTGATCGCGTAGGATTCCGCGCCCGCCACCCGGTTGAAATAGAGATTCGACGTCGGGAAATAGATGCTGACGCCGTTGGAGCCCGGCTTGTTGCGACCGTGGGTTTCGGCCACCACGGCCCGATCCAGCGCGGCCAACAACGCGTCGCCCGCTTTCTGCACCCCGGCGTCGTTCACTTCTCGCTGGACGAGCTTGACGAAGTTGCCCAGGTCGATGTAGGATGGACGGGCGTTGCGACCAAAGACGCTGGTGTAGGATTGGGCGTAGGAGCGGGCTTTGGCCACGGCCTTCTGGTCGACGTTCTGCAGTGCGAAAGCGAACTGGTTCAGCGCGTCCATCAGGTCGCCGAACGCGGCCAGGTCCACCGCGGAGAGGGTGGCGCCGCTGGCCATCTTCTCCACCACCTGCCGGGCGGAGGCGCTGCGGCCCAGCATGTCGCGACGGGCGTTGTCGTCCAGGATGCGCGCATCCTGCTGGATGTAGGTTTTGACGATGTTCGCCCCCAGTTCGCCGCCGTCCACGTCGGGGTTGCGAAGGAGCTCGCGCAGGAAGCCCGAGTAGGCCCATCCCACCGCGGGCTCCGTTTCTTGCGAGGCCACCGCGTAACGGGCGTAGGGCCGCAGGGCTTCGAAGACCTCGGCGTGGGCCATGAGGCAGGCGTCCAGCCCGATGAGCTCGAACTGGCCGATGTCCGTGGTTTGCTGGATTGTCGCCAGGGCCCGGTCCAGCTCGGTGAGGTAGAGAAAATCGCCCATGGCCGCGGCCAGAGGGATCTTGTCCGGGCCGCGGCCCCGGGCCGTGGGGTCGGACCAGCCGCCGGGCCAGCCCATGCCGTGGTCAGAGAGGATGAGGACGTATTTATCTGCGGGATAGTTGGCCACAGCCCATTGCACGAAATCCACCAGGGTGTCGCCGTCGGCCATGTTCACCTCGCCCAGGTCCATGACTTCCTGCGAGGCCACGCGGTTGAGGTCGGGATCATAAGTGACGTAAAAGCGTTTTGTGGAAGTCCAATTGCCATCGCCCCGATATCCCCTGCGATAGCGGTCCACCTGCGCGACCACCTGCACCCGATCGCTGGAGCCTGCGAGTTCGGCCTCGTTCAGGTCGATGACGATGTCTTTTTCCAGGATTTTGTCGTCCGCGTCCTGATAGAGCATGACCAGCCAGGTGTCGCCCTCGCCCGTGGCGGCCTGGGGCGGCGCGGGGGTGGGTTGGGCGGCGGCGGGCTTCGCGGCCGTGGGCTGAGAGGCCGGCTGTTGGAAATCGACGGCGGGCGATTCGAGCGTCGGTCCGCCGCCCATCAGTTTGGGCAGCAGGAACAAGGCCAGGCAGAGCAGGATAACGGCGATTATCAGGAAGCCCAGTTTGCCCCCGCGGCCTGCGGGCAACGCGGGCATAGCGGGCGGCCGCGGACCTCCGCCCGAGGGAGGCCGGGGTGGCGGCGGCGCGGCCGGAGGCTGAGATCGGTGATCGCGGGTGGGCGCGTCGGCGCGTTTACGGAGCGCAGAAGCGCTCGTGCGTCGCCGTCGGGTGGCGCGGATGGTGCGTTTGGGTTTTTCGGGCATGAAAATTCAGCGTTACAAAAGCATGGGAGCCCTGGCGAGCCGTGGCGGCGTCACGGCAGAGGGGGAATGGTGGACCGATAAACCGGGGGATCAGGAAACCGGGAGACCGGGAGACCAAATAACCGGATTTCCCGGCCTCCCGATCTCCAGCCGGTCATGTTTTCAGTTTTCGTTCTGATCAATGCACGTCCGTCAAGGATTTTAGTTGTCCTGAGCGTTCGCGAGCATCTTCACGGCTTCCTGCATGCCTTCCGTCACCTGTTGCTCAT
>CAZDCN010000352.1:0-3750 GCA_964503945.1 uncultured Caldilineales bacterium | reverse complement strand
CCCTCCATGCCCCAAGCGGGTTGCAAGGCCTGTTGAATGAACACGGGCTGGGGCAAGCGCTCGCCCAGCGTCCAGGCCCGAACCGCATAGAAACCCGTGGCGACGTCGTAGGTAGTGAAGAGAATGGTCTGTGCGGAGGGGGGTTCGGGCAGGGGCGAGGCGAAGACGCCCTGGCAGCGGGAGATCAGTTCCTGACGACGGGCCTCGATATCGGGCGTATCGGCCAGGGTCAGGGCTTGGGCCATGAGATCGGCGGCGGAGCAGGGGTCTTCGTCGGCCAGGGCTTCCGCAGATTGGATGAGCGCTGTCACCGTAGGCTGGATGGCGGGCTTGGACGTGGCGGCAGGGGTGGAGCTGGAGGTGGAGGCGGGCGTCCGCGTGATGGGGGTGATCGTCGGAGGAACTGTCGAGGTGATGGAGAGCGACGGAGACCGCGTGGAGATTGGGGGAGGCGGCAGGGTGAATGAAGGCGTTGGCAGCGCGGGTTCGGGTCGCTGATCCCCCAAAGCGGCCATCACGCGGGCGAAATGAAACCGGGCCTGATCCAGTTCTCCGGACTTCAAACTGACCACGCCCTGCTCATAATGCAGATACGCGTCCGGGCCCAAATAGGCCGCCCATCGCTGCTGGGTCCAGTCAAGATTCCAGATCCAAACCGCCAACGCCATCAACCCCAGCGCAAACAACAGCCCGAGCAATGTTTTCCAACGCCGCGCCCGTCGCCGCTGGGCCGCAGGCTTATAGCCAAGATGGACGACGCGCCCCACCGCTTTCTGCCAGTCGATCTCCGAGCCGCAGTGAGGGCAGCGGTTCTGGGCGGGCGAGATGGGCTTTCCGCATTGACTGCAAACGTAGCGATTGGACACGGTGATTGGGGCGTATCGGCGTCGGCCGCGGCGAGTCAACAACCCCTCGGCGCGGCTGAAATCCTAATCCAGCAGAAGCAAGGTTGAGAGCAGGCGCTAGCGTAGCCGGTGGAGGATGCGTTGGACGGAGGCGACATAGCCCCCGCCGAAGAGACGCACATGCACCAGGAGGGGGTAAAGATTGTAGAGGTCGCGGCGGATCTCCCAGAAGCCGGGCCGGATGCCGTAGCGCGCGTCGTATCGGCGGAAGAAGGCGTCGCCGAAGGTGTGGAAAAGGGTGATGAAGGCCAGCTCCATCTCCGGGTCGGCGTAGTAGATGGCGGGATCGAGGAAGCCGGTGATGCGTCCCTTTTGGGCCAGCACGTTGCCGCTCCACACGTCGCCGTGGATGAGCGCAGGTTGGGGCGGCTCTTCCAGCCAGCGTTCGAGCCGCCCAGCCAGTCGCTCCACCCCATGCAACGTCTCCGCGGGCAGACGGCCCGCGTCGTAGGCCACCCGGGCCATGTAGAGCAGACGCTGCTCGCGGAAGAAGTCGATCCAGCGCTCGGTCCAGGGATTAGGCTGATGCAGGCCGCCGATGAGGGTGTCGGCCTCCAGGCCATAGGCGGGCGCGGTGATGCGATGCAGATCGGCCAGCAGCTCCGCGGCGTGCGCTTCGCTGTGCGCGTCGAAATGGCTGCGGCCTGGGAGAAAGGTCATTATCAGCAGGTCGGGGGCGCTGTAAACCACCTGGGGCGCGGGCAGCCGGGTGCGTTCTGCCAGATAGCGCAGCATCCAGGCTTCCCGCGCCAGCGCGGGCGAGGCGGCCCGGTCCACCTTGACTACCAATCCCCTGCCATCGGCCATGTCCACGCGATAGACCTCGCCCACGCAGCCGCCGGTCAACGGGCCCAGGTGCGTGATGCGGGCGTTGAGAATGGATTCGAGACGAAAGCGCAGGTCGGTGGATTTTGACACGGTGGGGAGAAGAAAAAAGCGAGCGGCAGGCGGGACGACCGGTTCGTCTACGGCCCCGCGCCTGCCACTCGCCCGTCGGATGCAACCCGTCTTTACCAGCTATCGAGGATCATGCGCACGACATCCGCGCCGCGGTTGCTGACGTAGACTCGGTTGGTGACAGGGTTGACGGCTACATCGCCCGGATCGCCATCCATGGGCAGGGTGGCTAGCTCGACCAGGGAAGCGCCGTCGAAGACGCTGAGGGTGTTGGCCGCGCTGTTGGAGACGAAGAAGTGACCTGTGGTGGGATTGGCGGCGATGCCCACGCCGCCCTGCGGACCCGCCTCGCCGACCACGCGGTGGCCCCGTCGCCCGAAATCGTAGTTAGGCTTGACCTCGAAGATGATCACCACATTGGGATTGGGTTCATCTTGCTCGAAAACCTCGGGCAAAGGCAGATAAACGGGCAGTTCGTCCAGCAAAGCCAGCGGCCCGTCGGGGTCGATGATCACGTAGAGCTGTTTGAGGCCGGAATCGAAGGCCAGGGCGAAGGTTTCGCCGCCGGGATAGAGTCGGGTCTTTTCGACGTCCGCAGAGCCGTCCAGGACGCTGATGAAATGGCCATCCCGGGCGCTGACGTACACCTGATTGTCGGGGCGGTTGACCACGACGTCAAAAGCGCCGGGCATATCGGGCAGGACTTTCTGCACCGTGTTGGATGCGCCATCGACAACGGCCAGCGAGTTCGAGTTGTGCAATGTCACATACACCTTGTTCGTGTCGGCATTGACCGCGACCTGGGCGGGCATGCTGCCCGGATCGAAGTTGATGGTGGCAATGACCGCATTGGTATTCAGATCGATGACCGAGAGGGTGTCACTTTCGGTGTTGGCCACATAGGCCCGTTTCGTCACCGGGTTGACGGCCACGCCATAGGGAACCTGGCCCACCGATATCTGAGCGATGACCGTGTTGTCCCCGCCATTGGCGACATAGAGCCGGTTGGTGGTGCGGCTGGCGATGTAGAGCCGGTTGGCGTCAGGATCGATGTCAATGGTCTTGGGATGAATGACAGGGATTAGAGGTGCAGGCGGGGTGGGCGTGGCTGTTGGTGTCGCTGTGGGGGTGGGGGTGATGGTAGGCGTGGGCGTGTTGGTGGGGGTGGGCGTGGGGGTCGGCGTTGGGGTTGGCGGAGGCCAATCCTGCAACACCACTGGCAGATAGAGCATGCAGCGATATCCGAACTGCAGATAAGTGGTCTGAGCGTAGAGGACGTCTTCCACCACCGGGTTGGTTGTGGTGGCATAACAGCCGTTGGCCAGAGCCAGCGTTGTTGTGTAAGTTCCCACGGCCAGATTTTCCCACAGGAGGTTGCCATTCGCGTCGGTGAGACCTATGCCCGTCTCGCCATACTCATTGAGATAGCTGAGGGTGAATCCCGGCTGATCCGGGTCGCCCGGGTCCTGCGTCCCATCGCCATCGATATCCCAAAACACGTGAGGAGAGAGCGCGCCCAGGCGGCGATTGGCGAAGGTGACGGTGCGGGTCATGGCGTATTCCAGGGTGGTGTGCACCACGGCATCCGAAACCGCCATCGAATCGGGAGGCAGCTCCTCGGTTACGGTGTAGGCCCCCACCGGACGACGCAGGAAGATGCATTGACCGCTGGCGTCGGTGGTGCAGGCGTCCACATCCCCATATTCATTGGTGATGGTGATGGCGACGCCCGACCAGACAGGCTCGCCCGCATCCCGCACCTGATTGCCATTGATATCCTCATATTTGATGATTTCCAGGTCGCCCAGACGACGATTGGCGAAGACCACCTGGCCCATGCCGCTGTGAGGCACGGTGGTGGTCAGGGTCTCGCCAGCGATGGCCTCCGCGTAAGGGGGCAGGGTTTCGGTCACGGTATAGACGCCGCGAGGGAGATCGAGCAGCATGC
>CAZDCN010000351.1:0-3753 GCA_964503945.1 uncultured Caldilineales bacterium | reverse complement strand
AGATGTACAAGCGGTTGGGCGTGCACGCGGGCGAGGACACCGCGCCGGGCGTGCCATGGTAGCGCCGCCGAAGGCCAGATCGGATTCGCCAACGGTAACCTGACAGGTCCCATGCGGCCCTTACACCCGCCCAAAAGGCCTTCACGCCACGGATTAGGCGCATTTTCCCATCGGTCTGGCGGGGACCTGTCAGGTTGACGGATATCGAACCACCCCGCAATGCCCCAAAAAACCTCTCCACGCTCCCAACCCCCATCAAGCCCGCTTGAACCCGGCCTCGCCACATCCCCACCGCAGCATCTTTCCACACTGCACACGCTCTCAAGGAGTTTATCTTATGTCCAACCCCATCCGCATCGGCGTCATCGGCGGCAGCGGCGTCTACGACCTGCCCGGCCTCAGTAACATTGAAGAAGTCAGCATCCAAACGCCCTTCGGCACTCCTAGCGACAACTACATCCTGGGCGACATCCACGGCCAACGGGTGGCCTTCCTGGCCCGCCACGGCCGCGGCCACCTCGTCAATCCCACCGCGCTCAACGCCCGGGCCAACATCTGGGGCTTCAAATCCCTGGGCGTCGAGTATCTCATCTCCATGAACGCGTGCGGCTCCCTGCGCGAAGCCATCGAGCCGGGCCACATCGTCATCCCCAGCCAGCTCTTCGACCGCACCCGCCTGCGCGTGCAGACCTTCTTCGATGAACCGGGCCTGGTGGTGCATGTCTCCGTGGCCGATCCCATCTGCCCCTTCCTGGCCGATGTGCTCTACGAAGCCGTGGCGGCCACGGGCAAAACCGTGCACAAGGGCGGTGAATTCGTCATCATCGAAGGCCCGCGCTTCAGCACGAAATCGGAAAGCCGCGTCTTCCGCCAGCTGGGCTTCGACATCATTGGCATGACCGCCATTCCCGAGGCCTTCCTGGCCCGCGAGGCGGGCATGTCCTACGCCATCATCGCCCATGTCACCGACTACGACGTGTGGCATGAGAGCGAGGAGCCGGTGACTGTGGAGATGGTTATCAAAACCTTGATGGAAAACGCAGCCGCGGCGCAGCAGGCCACCCTCAACGCTATCCAGCTCCTCAAGGACGCGCCGCCCTCGCCCTACAGAGATGCGCTGAAAGACGCCATCATCACCCAGCGGGAAAAAATCCCCCAGAAATTGAAAGGCAAATACCAGCTTCTCATCGGCAAATACCTATAATCCCTGTAATCCCTCTCGAACAACGACGTTCTCCCCCGTCACTTTCACTCCCCCCTCATTCTCAAAGGAGAGAAATCCATGAATCGACAGGTGAGACTCAAGTGGATGGCTGTGTTTGCCATCGTGCTGGGTTTGATGCTGACGTTGGTAGGGCCCTCGGTCAGCATCGCACAGCAGGCGGGCCCGGACGCGGCCGTGGGAAGCGTCCTCATCAACGAATTCATCGCCACCCCCACCAGCGCCGAAGCCGTGGAATTGTGCAACCCCACCGACGCGGATATCAATGTGGGCGGCTGGGTGCTGGACTGGGGCTATGGCAGCACCGCACTCAACGACGGCCTGGTCGTGCCCGCGGGCGGCTATCTCGTCATCGATGACACCAACACCGTCGATGGCATCTCCATCTCCAACGGCGGCACGACCCTGACTTTGAAGGACGACGCGAACGCGTCCATCGACAGCGTGAGCTATGGCGACGCCGGCGGCGCGCCCAAGCCCGAATACAACTTCTCGACCGCCCGCGTGCCCGACTGCGCGGACACCGACAACGACGCCGCGGACTGGAACACCGACGAATCCCCCACCATGGGTGCAGCCAACGACGGCCCGGCCGCAGCCCTGGGCTCCACCGCCGTCACCATCAACGAAGTGGACGCCACCGGCGGCGCCGCATTCATCGAACTCTACAACAGCGGCGCCAGCGATGTGGACCTCTCCGGCTGGCGCATCTCGGTGGATGACTCCTACGACATCCCCGCCGGAACCACCATCCCCGCCGGGGGCTTTTGGGTGCTGGATGAAGCCGACTTCCCCCGATACTTCAACCTCGATGAGGATGGTGACAACGTTTACCTCTTCAACAGCAGCCTGGAACGGGTGGACCAGGTGGGGTGGAACCAGGCGGCTGGGTCTTCGTGGAACCGTCTGCCCGATGGCGGCGGTGCCAACGACGGCTGGCGTCAGGACCAAATCCCCCTCTACGCCCTCGCCCCCTCCCCCAACGCCACCAACGAAACCAACCTCACCCGCATGTACATCCACGACGTGCAGGGCGCACAGCATCTCTCACCTTATGTAGGTCAGCATGTGGAGAACGTGTATGGCATCGTCACCGTCACCGACCGCCGCGGCTTCTGGATGCAGACCCCCGACGCGGATGTGGACGCGGATGACGCCACCTCCGAAGGCGTGTACGTCTATGTCGGCTCCACCCCCACCGTGGCCGAGGGAGATGAAGTCCTCGTCACCGCGGACGTCACCGAATATTATCCGGGCGGCTATGACACGGGCAACCTCTCCATCACCGAACTCAGCAACCCCAGCATCATCACCCTCTCCCAGGGCAACCCCCTGCCCAGCCCCACCATCTTGGGCGAAGGCGGTCGCATCCCGCCCAACATGATCATCGACAACGATTCCACCGGCGATGTGAACAGCACGCCCAACTTCGATCCCGATCAGGATGGCATCGACTTCTACGAGTCGGTGGAGGGCATGTTGGTGCAGATCAACGACGCCGTGGCCGTGGCTCCCACCAGCAAATACGGCGAGATCACGGTGGTGGGCGATAACGGCGCCCACGCAGGCGTCTTCACCTACCGCGGCGGCATTGCCCTCCGTCCCGATGATCCCAACCCCGAGCGCATCATCCTGGACGACGCTCTCTACAGCGACGAACCCCAGGTGCTCCCCGGCGACCGCTTCACCGGTCCCATCGTCGGCGTGATGCACTACAGCTACGGCAATTTCAAGGTGTTGAATCCCGATCCCCTGCCGGCGGTGGCCCCCTCGGGCCTGGGCAAAGAATACACCAAGCCCACTTACGGTCAGCTCACCGTGGCCACTTTCAACCTGGAGAATCTCGACCCCGGCGATCCCGCCGACAAATTCAACGGCCTGGCCAAGACCATCGTCCAACACCTGCGTTCCCCCGACATCATCGGCGTGGAAGAGGTGCAGGACAACAACGGCCCCACCGATGACGGCACCGTGGACGCCAGCCTCACCTTCCAGAAGCTCATCGACGCCATCCAGGCCGCGGGCGGTCCTCTCTACGAATTCCGCCAGATCAATCCCGAGAACAACGCGGACGGCGGCCAGCCCGGCGCCAACATCCGCGTTGGTTTCCTCTTCCGGCCCGACCGGGTGACCTTTGTCGATCGCCCTGGCGGCGACGCCACCACCCCCACCGACGTGCAGATGACGGCCAACGGCCCGGCCCTCACCCTTAGCCCCGGCCGCGTCGCTCCCAACGACCCCGCCTTCAGCGAAGACCCCGCCCTGGGTTATGAGGACTCCCGTAAATCCCTGGCGGGCGAGTTCCTCTTCCAGGGTTACAAAGTCTTCGTCATCGTCAACCACTTCAAATCCAAAGGCGGGGATGACGCCCTCTTTGGCCGGGTGCAGCCCCCGGTGCAGAACACCTTGGCCCAGCGCAAGGCCCAAGCCGCGGCCATCAACGCCTTCGTCAAAAAGATCCTGAGCCTGGACCCGGACGCCAACGTCGTGGTCGTGGGCGACCTCAACGACTTCGACTTCTCCGATGCGCT
>CAZDCN010000350.1:0-3763 GCA_964503945.1 uncultured Caldilineales bacterium | reverse complement strand
CTGGATCCGGGCACGCCCCTTTACAACAATTTCGCAGCCATCCGCATCCAGGGGACCCTTTCCTTCCCGCTGTTGGCCCGCAGCCTCGATCTGATTGTGCAGCGGCATGAGATCCTGCGCACCACCTTCCACGAGGTGAACGGCAAGCCCGTGCAGCGCATCCACGAGCACATGCCCGTGGACCTGCCCGTGCGGGACCTGAGCGACGCGCCCGAGGAGGCGCGGGACGCGCGCATCCAGGAGCTGGCCATCGCCCACGCCCGCCAGCCCTTCGATCTCACCCGCGGGCCGTTGTTGCGGGCCGAGGCTTTACGCCTGGACGAGGAGGATCACGTCCTCTTCTTCACCATGCACCACATCGTCTCCGACGGCTGGTCGGTGGCCGTGCTCATCGAAGAGCTGGTCACCATCTATCAGGCCCTGGCCGCAGGCGAAGAACCCGACCTGCCGCCGCTGATCATCCAATACGCGGACTTCGCGGCCTGGCAACTGGAGCGGGTGCAGTCTCAGGAAATCGCCGAGCAGATCGCGTGGTGGAAGGAACAACTGGCCGATCTGGAGCCCCTGGAGCTGCCCACCGATCGCCCCCGCCCGCCCATCCAGACCTCCAACGGCGCCAACGAGTGGTTCGAGCTGCCGCCGGAGGCGTATCAACGTCTGACCGATTGGGCGCAACGCCAGGGCGTAACGCCGTTTATGGTGCTGACTGCGGCCCTCTCCGCCCTGCTCCATCGCTACACCATGCAGGATGACATCGCCCTGGGCACGCCCATCGCCAACCGCACCCGGGTGGAGACCGAGGGCCTCATCGGCTTCTTGCTCAACACCCTGGTCCTGCGCACCGATCTCTCCGGCGATCCCACCTTCGCCGAGCTTGTGGAGCGGGTGAAAGAGACAACCCTGGGCGCGTATGACCATCAAGACGCGCCTTTCGAGATGCTGGTGGATGCGCTGCAACCTGAGCGGGACATGAGCCGCACGCCCCTTTTCCAGGTGATGATCGACCTCCAGCAGTCTCAGCTTTCTCGCCTCGACCTCCCCAACCTCACACTCTCCCTATTACGTATTGACGACGGCACATCCAAATTCGATATGGCTTTCTCCCTGGAAGAGACCGGGGAGACCATGACCGGCTACGTCAATTATAACACGGACCTGTTCGACCGGGCCAGAATCCGACGCATGATTCAGCATTTTGTGCGTTTGCTGTATGCAGTCACCCGCAACCCCCAACAGCGTCTCTCGCAACTGCCGCTGCTCACGCCCGAGGAGGCGGCCCGACTGGACGCCTGGGGCGGCCTGGCCCGAGACATCTCGATGGATGCGCCCGACCTGATGGCCCAGTTCCAGGCGCAGGTGCGCGCCCGGCCCGACGCGGTGGCGCTGGCCCACAACGACGTTCAGCTCACCTATCGGGAGCTGGACGCCCGCGCGAATCAGCTCGCCCACGCGCTCATCGCCCGCGGGGTCGGGCCCGAACAGACCGTGGGCATCCTCCTGCCCCGCACGCCTGACCTCATCATCGCCATCCTGGGCGCGCTCAAGACCGGCGCGGCCTTCGTCATCCTCGCGGCCGACTACCCCGAAGCCCGCCTCCGCTTTATCCTGGAAGACGCGGGAGTGAAGACGGTGATCAGTGACCGGGATTCAGCGCTCAGTGCGCTGGCGGAAGATAAAAATGATGACGTTTTACGCTTTACGCTTTACGCCTTACGCCTCACGGACGACGAAGTCATATCCCAGCCTACAACACCGCCCGCGACGACCATCCATCCCCAAAACGCAGCCTACGTCATCTACACCTCGGGCACCACGGGCCAACCCAAAGGCGTGGTCGTGGAGCGGGGCCCCCTCTCCCGGCACATCGTCAGCATCCGCCAGACCTTCGGCGTCACGCCCGAGGACCGGGTGCTGCAGTTCGCGGCCCTCACCTTCGATCAGGGCCTGGAGCAGGTGTTCGTCACCCTGACCACCGGCGCCACCCTGGTGATGCGGGGCGAGGACGTATGGCCGCCCGTGGCCTTCGGGGACGTCATCCGCAAGTACGGCCTCACCGTCATCAACCTGCCCCCGGCCTATCTAGCTCAGGTCATGCGCGCGTGGGAACGGAACCCCGACCAGGTGGCCGACACCGACCTGCGGCTGATCATCTCAGGCGGGGAAGCCCTCACGCCCGAGATCGTGGATATCTGGCGGGAGACGCTGCCCGATGTGGCCATGATCAACGCCTACGGCCCCACCGAAGCCATCATCACCGCCACGACTTACCCGGTGCCGCGGGCGGCCAACGGCGTCTCCCCCTCGGGCGCGCTGCCCATCGGCCAGCCGGTGGCGCCACGGGTCGCGGTCATCCTCGACCGCTACGGCAACCGCACGCCCATCGGCGTGCCGGGCGAGCTCTGCATCGGCGGCGACGCCATCGCCCGCGGCTACCTGGCCCGCCCTCACACCACTGCCGCACACTTCATTCCCAACCCATTCGTCGAAAAACGCCCTCCCCCGAAAGCGGACGAAGAAAGCGCCGGGGCGGGCAAGGGACTTCGGCTTTATCGCACCGGCGATCTGGCCCGCTTCCGCGAGGATGGCGCCATCGAGTTCCTGGGCCGCATCGATCATCAGGTCAAGGTGCGGGGGTTCCGCATCGAGCTGGGGGAGATCGAGGCTGTGCTGCATCAGCATCCCGCCATCCATCGGGCCGTGGCCCACGTGCATCAGAGCGAAAACGGCCAGCAACTGGTGGCCTACATCCTGCCCAAGAACGAAACCCTGCCCGAGGTGGCCGAGCTTCACGTCCATCTCAAAGCCCATCTGCCCGCCTACATGATCCCCGGCGTCTTCATTCCCTTGGAAGAGCTGCCCCTGACCCGCAGCGGCAAGGTGAATCGCAAAGCCCTGCCCTCGCCCGACGACGAAGGGCGGCGTTTGACCACAGGCCGGGCGTATGCGCCGCCCTCCACCCCGGTGGAGGAGGACCTGGCCCGCATCTGGGCCGAGGTGCTGGGCTTGGAGCGGGTCGGCGTCCACGATAACTTCTTCGAACTGGGCGGCCATTCCCTGCTGGCCACCCAGATCGCCTCCCGGGTGCGGGAGCTTTATGACGTCGAGGTGCCTTTACGCGCCCTCTTCGAATCCCCCACCATCGCCCAACTGGCCGCGCTTATCACCGAGGCCATGCTGGAAGACATCGAGGAAGAGGAGCTGGATGAGCTGCTGGAACAACTGGACGATCTCGATCTGGACGGCCTGGACCTGGACGATCTTTCAGAAGAGGATTTGTTGCGGTTGTTGGGCGATGAGTAAACCAGAAAACCAGGAACCTGCGAGACCTGGCAACACGCAATCACGTGATGCGTAAAACGTAAATTCCTTACGCATTACGCATTACGGGCATGGCCGTCCCCGCGAAATTGGCTCCCAGATTTTCTTCCTTGTTCGCAAGTCCACGTTCATGATGACTGTTTACCGTTCACTGATTACCGATTACCGAAATCCATGCCCGACCGTCTCGACAAGCTGACGCCCGAACAGAAAGCCCGACTGGCCAAATTGCTGGCCGCGAAGAAGCGCAAGCAGCATAAGCATACACGCGCGCTCACCATCACGCCTCGGCCCGATCCAGGCATCCGCCCTCTTTCTCTGCAACAGGAGCAGCTCTGGCTCATCGACCAGCTTGAGCCGGGCAACCCCGCATACAACATCAACGTAGCTGTGCGCATCGTGGGCCCCCTGGCCCCCGCCATCCTGCGGGAGAGCTTTCGGCGGG
>CAZDCN010000349.1:0-3769 GCA_964503945.1 uncultured Caldilineales bacterium | reverse complement strand
AGCGAGGCGCCAGCAGGGCCAGCGCCAGCATGACCGCGGACAACGCCCACGCCCCCGCCCTGATAAACCGCTGGGGCGGCCAGTTGCCCAGCCCGAACAGGGTCAGGATGGCAAATGCGCTGAGGGCGGGAAAGAGAAGCCGTCCCTGGGGATAACGCATCTGAGCCCATTGCCACAGGGCCAGGATGATGACTCCCAGCCATACGCCCAGCGTCACGAATTGCCAGAGGGACGCGGGACGGGGCGCCCGCGGCCCTCCTCGTCGCTCTCGCCACAGGCGCAGAGGCCAGATGATCCCCAATCCCAACCAGCCCAGGGCGCTGATCAGGGTGTAGAAACGATAGAACCCTGGCGGAAGGGGCACATTGAACCAGCCGAATACCGCCCAAAAGGAGCGCCACACGCCGGGCGTGCGGCTCATCAGCTCGCGTAGGGTGGGCGGTTCCGCGCGGCGGGGCAGAATATCGAACATGGCCTTGAGGAACAGGGGATCGTGATAGAAGAGGGTGTTGCGCGCATACCACCATCCCCCCAGCGGGAGGGCGGTGATCGCGGTCAACAGCCCCCATGTCACAAGATCCCGAAGGGATCGAGTGCGCCAGGCCATGATCAGCACGGTCAGGCCAGCGAGGCCCAGCACAGCCAGGCCGCTCAACTTGCTGGAGGCGGCTAATCCCGCCAGAGCCCCCAGGAGCAGCCAACGCCAGGCCGCGGGCCGCTCTCGCCGACTCAGCATGTCCATAATCAGCCACAGACTCAGCGAGGCCAGCATGATCACCAGGTTGTCATTGTTCACCGCGGCGCTGAGGAAGATGAACTGGGGGTTGAACGCCACCAGCGCGGCCGCGGCTGCGGCCAACGTCCCGTCGCCTGGGGGCTGCTCATCGGCCTTGGCGCGAACGAGCCTGCCGTCGGATCGTCCCCGAAACACGGCCAGGGCCGCGCCATACACGGCCAACACCGTGATCGCGCCCAACAGGAGCGAGAAGAACCGGGCAAGATGCGCGGCCAGGGCCGCACCCTGCCATGGCCAGGCATCGGCCCGGCTATGCACGATGACATTCTTATTTCCGAACGCATCCCCTTGCCCCATGGCCGTATGGGGATTGTAGCGAATCACCGCGGCGGCGTTGTCGGTGGGAATCAGCCAGGTCGCGCCTGCGGCCAGGAGATAGTAGAGGGGCGGCTGGCTTCCCTCCTGATGCCAGGGCGCCTGGCCCACATCCTCGGGCCTGGGCAGTCCATGCCCTTCCACCAGCCAGCGAACATACTCATAGTGCCACACCTCATCCGGCGATTCGAAGAGGGGGTTGATCACCGAATAGGCTCCGCCTAAAAGGAGAAACAACCCCAAGATGATCAGGATGGGAGCATGTCGGCGCCAGGGTTTCATGACGTTGCGACCCTTCTTGGCTTGATCTTCGCCATGACCATCAGCGCCATGCTTCCAAACAGGATGGCGCTGAACAGGGTGAGCAGATTTACGGCAAAGCCGGTGGCGATGGCCAGGTCCATGGGCATGCCCGTGAGGCCGAAACCCAGAGCCCATCCCGCTTCGTGCGCTCCGAACCCGCTGACCGTGAGCAAGGGGATCGCCTTGGCCAGGCTGGCGAAGGTGGCGCCGATGACAACCATGGGAAAGGGATAGGGCGCGTGCATGGCGTGGAGGAATGCTGTGAACCAGGCGAACACGCCCAGCCAGGTGAGCAACGACCAAAACAGGGTCAGCAACCAAACTTTGCCCCGCCGCAGTTGCTGAAAGGTGAATATCATCCGCTCCGCTCCTCGCAGAATGCGAGCAGCCCATGGCCGCTCCTCACCAGGCCATCGCCCGAACAGCCAGCGCAGGCCCCGCAGCCCCCAGGCCCCCAGCCACGGGGTCAGGGCCAGCCCTGCGACGGAGAGGGCCAGCAGCCCCGCCGTTACAGCGATGATGGGCGCGGCTCGGCTATCCAGGCGGGGCCATCGCCATAGCCCAAAGGCCAGGAACAGGAGCGCCACCGCCAGGTAATCGAAGACCCGCGCCAGGATTAACGCCCCTGCGCTCTCGCCCACGCTCACGCGGTGGCGGGTGTGCATGAAATAGGGGAAGGTCAGTTCGCCGCTGCGGGAGGGCAGGATGTTGTTGAACAGGCTGAGGGCCAGCATCTCGGGCAGGATGGCCAGGGGGCGATTCAGCTCCAGCAGCGCGCCGAAACGCAAGGCTCGCGCCACGTTCGTGGCCAGATAACATCCCCATCCCACCATCAACCACAGGGGATCGATATCGGCCAGCAGGCGCGCGATAGTCAGAGGATCGATTTGAGTCAGCAACAGCGCCACGATCCCCAACGTCAGCGCAAAGGGAAGGCTCTTTCTGAGCATGCGTTTCCAGTTCACGCGCGCTCCTGCTCACGCAGCAGATCGGCCTCCACCCGTTCCCCCAGCTCCAGTCGTTTCACTCGAAACAGGATATCCTCGCTCAGGCGGCGGTTGATGGCGATGAGGTCCGCCAGCATGCCGATGAGGATAACCTGGAATCCGGCGATGAGGAAGACCGCGGTCAGGATGACCGACTGGATGTGTCCCTTGCCCTCACCAATGGCGACGAAATAGAGATAGCGAATCCCCAGGATGACGCCGGCCAGCAGCAGCAACGCGCCCGCGCTGATGAAGATGCGCAGGGGTTCGTACATGGCGTAGGTGCGGACAATGGTGGAGGCGGAGCGGCGCAAGTAGCCCGACAGGCTTCCGATCAAACGGCTTTCTCTCGTTTTGGGATTCGTGCGGATGGGCGTGTGGGTCAGGGCCAGGCGCCGTTTGCCCGCCTGGATGATGGTCTCCAGGGTGTAGGAGTAGTCGGAGACCACGTTCATCCGCATGGCGGCTTCGCGGCTGTACGCCCGGAAACCGCTGGTCGTGTCGGGGATATCGGTGTCGGAGGCCTGGCGCACCACCCAGCTTCCCAGTTTTTGCAGGCGTTTCTTGGTGGGCGAAAAATGGTCGATGGTCTCGACCTGACGATCGCCAATGACCATGTCCGCTTCTCCGGCCAGGATGGGCGCGATGAGCCTGGGGATGTCGCCGCCGTAATACTGGTTGTCGCCGTCGGTGTTGACGATGATGTCCGCGCCGAGACGGAGACACGCGTCGGCGCCCGCGGCAAAGGCGGCGGCCAGCCCTCGATTTCTGGCAAAACGTACGATGTGGTCCACGCCCGCCTGCCGGGCCGCGGCCACGGTGTTGTCGGTGCTGCCGTCGTCGATGATCAGTATCTCCACCTCATCCACGCCGGGGATCTGGCGCGGGATGTCGGCCACCGTCTGCGGCAGCGTTTTTTCTTCATTCAGACAGGGAATCTGGACGATGAGCTTCATGTCGGGAAGGTTTCAGGCCATCGGCGTCACGCGCGCCCCCGGCGGCGGCGTCCGCCCCGGCGGCGCTCCCGACGTTCGGGCGAAGGAGAAGCGGGCGTTTGGGTGAGGTTGGGCGGCAGCTCCAGTTTGATCTCGGGGATGGGCTGGGTCAGGAGCGCCTCGCGCATGGCCTGAATGTGTTCGGGCGTGCTGCCGCAGCAGGCGCCGATAATATCCACCCCGAGCCCGGCGAGCTCCAACGCCAGCTCGGCCATGACTTCGGGGGTGCCATCATAATGGATGTGGCCATGTTCGTAATGAGGCAGGCCGGCGTTGCTTTGGGCATAGATGTAAACGCCCTCGGGGCGAGCAGCCAGCATCTCCCGAATCACGCGACGGATTTCATCAGGACCGTTTCCGCAGTTGGCGCCGAT
>CAZDCN010000348.1:0-3786 GCA_964503945.1 uncultured Caldilineales bacterium | reverse complement strand
CATCAAGAATGCGGCCAACAGCCCCGACGCCACCGACAACATCAAGGCCCGAGCCCAGCAGGTGAAATACGCCACTTACAACATCATGGGGCGCGGCAATCGCGCCTTCCCCAGTTGGGGCGCCGATCTCCTATATCAGGCCATGATTCTCCTCCACACCGATGATGTGGAAACCGCCAAAACCGCCGCCGAGAAGATGGTCGCTTTCGCTGACCTCATCCTCAACGGACAGGATTTGGATGGAAATGG
Source organism: uncultured Caldilineales bacterium (assembly GCA_964503945.1). Classification (GTDB taxonomy): domain Bacteria; phylum Chloroflexota; class Anaerolineae; order J102; family J102; genus M2005. The sequence goes on along the minus strand of CAZDCN010000348.1, from coordinate 3,537 downwards.
CAAGGTGGATCCGGTGATCGGCGAAGGCGGCGCCAGGACGGCATTCCTATACGCCCAACATGCGGCCGACTACTATCCCACGGAGCGCATGGGGGGCGCGGCGATGCGTTTGTTCCTGCCCTTTGTCTCCGCTGGCGAGAAAACGCCCGGCGCAGTGATCAGCTTTCAAAACGATGTACAACCCATCTTCGCGGCCCGCTGCGTGAGCTGCCACGGTGATGTTGGACCGGAAGAAGGGCTTTCCCTCACCAGCTACGCGGGCGTCATGGCTGGCAGCAACGAAGGCCCGGTGGTCGTCCCCGGAGATCCGGCCAACAGCGAGCTGGTCAATCGCATCAAGGGCATCAGCACGCCGCGCATGCCTTTTGGCGAAGCCCCTCTCAGCGCCGCTCAGATTCAGATCATCGAAGACTGGATCGCTCAGGGCGCGAACGATAATTAGCTCTACGCCTCTCTCCTCCTGCAAAACGCCGGACAGCGTCACCTGCCCGGCGTTTTGCTATGGAGGGTTCTCAGGGCAGCACCTTGCCCGGATTGAGAATGCCGTGGGGGTCCAGGGTCTGTTTGAGCTGGCGCATGACCTCGATGGCCGGGCCATGCTCTTTCGTCATGAATTTGCGCTTGCCCAGGCCCACGCCGTGCTCGCCCGTGCAGGTGCCCTCCAGCTCCAAGGCCAGGCTCACGAACGCGTCGTTGAAGGCCAGCGCCCGTTGGCGGGCCGCTTCGTCGTCGGGCGGATAGAAGACGATGGTGTGGATGTTGCCATCTCCGGCGTGGCCCAAGAGGCTGCCCGCCAGCCCCATCTCCTCCATCAAAGCCGCGGTGCGGGCGATGAGCTCAGGGTAGTGGGAGATGGGCACTGCGGCGTCCCCCACCAGGAATTTCTGGCCTGGGAAATAGCGGACATGGGCCTCGAAGAGATGATGCCGCGCCTTCCAGATGCGGGCCCGCTCCTGACGCCCCACCCCGGTGTCGAACCCCACCGCGTGATGCTCCTGACAGATGGCTCGCACCAGATCCAGGCTGTCGGCCAGCGCGGCCTCGTGGCTGGAAGCAAACTCCATGAACAGGGCCGGCTGTTCGGGAAAGTGGGGGATGTCGGGGTCGGTGTTGAGGATTTTCACCGCGGTGGCGTCCAGCAGTTCCAGCGCGGTGGGCTCCAGGCCCGCGCCGATGATGTCGAACACGGTCTCGGCTGCGTCGGCCACGGTGGGAAAGCGGGCCACGGCCGCGCTGACATGCGCGGGGATGGGGGCCAGCTTGAGGGTGGCTTCGGTGATGACGCCCAGGGTGCCCTCGGAGCCCACGAAGAGATGGGTGAGGTCGTAGCCAGCGCTCTGCTTCACCGAGCGGGAGCCGGTGCGGATGACCCGGCCATCGGCCAGGACAACCTCCAGGGCCAGAACGTTGTCGCGGGTGGCGCCATATTTCACGGTGCGGATGCCCGCGGCGTTGTTGGCCAGCATGCCGCCGATGCTGGCGTTGGCGCCGGGGTCGGGCGCGAAAAAGAGACCGTAGCGGGCCAGGATTTTGTTCATATCCTTGTACAATACGCCCGGCTGCACGGTGACCTGGAAATCCCTGTCGTGGATGGCCAGGATCTGGTCCATGCGGCTGAGGTCGAGGACGACGCCCCCGGCCACGGGGATGGGATTGCCCTCGATGCTGGTGCCCGCGCCCCAGGGGGTGACGGGGACGCGGGCCTCATGGGCCAGGCGCAGGGTCCGGCTCACCTCCTCGGTCGTCAAGGGCCAGACTACCACGTCGGGCAGGTGGGGTTCGTGCGCGGATTGGTCGCGGGCGTGTTGCTCCAACACCGCCCGATTGACGCTGATGCGGTCTTTGGGATAGATGGCTTGCAGTTGGGGGAGAATGGCATTGATGGTGGCCATGCGTCTGCTCGATAGGATATGCGAAGAGGAATTAGAGTTCGCCGCTTTCTCGTAAAGCGAAGCGTACGACGCGTTTACTCAGCCAGATTCCATGATTATCCATACGTTCGAGGACGGTTCTGACGGAATCGATTTTCCCTTCCCGCTTGGCGCAACGTGCGCTGCCGCCAGCCAAAATTTCCTGACTCACTTCAAACGGCACATGCACGCGGTGATACATTTTCAACACATCCAAACTCCCCAGACCTGCAATCAAGGCCAGAATCGGTCCTGTATTGATGACAATTTCATCGGTTTCAGGCATGGGTCACATCTTCTCGCAGTTCGTCTTCGTCCAGATCGATGGCGGCAACGCCATAGCGATGGAGTTCCAACAGAAACGTCACTCGATCGACGCCTGCGAGCTGTGCGGCCTGACCAGACGATAGCCTCCCCATTTCGAATAATTTAGCGGCCATCGCCATCCGAGCCTCGCGTTCGAATTCTTCGGGCGTCTGTTTCAATGCGTCAGGAAGCGATTTCGGATAATCGATCACGACAGGCATGAGCCGTTGCTCCTAATGGAAGGATAAGCCGATTATACCACAAGAATCGGAGGACTCAGAGCAGGCTTTGGCTGAGGCCGCCGTCGATCTGCAGGGCCACGCCGTTGAGGTAGCTGGCCCGGCCCGAGGCCAGAAAGGCCACCACGGCCGCGAATTCGTCGGGGCGGCCCATGCGGCGGGCGGGGATGGCCGCGGTGATGCCCGCTTCCACCTGCTCGGGCGTGGTCCCGCGCGTCTTGGCCAGGTTCTCCAGCAGCTCGCTCACCCGGGCGGTGCGGGTCCAGCCGGGCAGGACCGCGTTGAAGGTGACGCCCGTATGGCCCAGTTCGTTGGCCAGGGTCTTGATGTAGCCGATGACCCCGGCCCGGGTGGCGTTGGAGAGAACCAGGTTGTTCAGGGGCTGTTTGGCCGAGATGGAGGTGATGGCGATAACCCGGCCCTGGTCGGATTGTTTGAGATAGGGCAGGGCTTCGCTGACCATGCGGATGGTGGAGAGGAGGTTAAGGTCGATGGCCGCGCGCCAGACCGCGTCGTCGAAACTCTCCACCGGGCCCGAGGGCGGGCCGCCCGCGTTGGTCACCAGGATGTCCAGCCGGCCGCCGTAGTGCATGGCCGCGGTTTGGATGAAGTGACGGCATCCTTCCAGGGTGGTGAGGTCTGCAACGATGGGCAGGACCAGGCCGCCCGTGGCCTTGCGCAGCTCCTCGGCCGCGGCCTCGATGCGGGCCTGATCCCGGCTGCAGATGGCGACATGCGCGCCTTCCTTCAACAATTCCAGGGCGACGGCCTTGCCCAGGCCTTTGCTGGCCGCGGCCACCGCGGCCACGCGTCCTTTCAGTTGCAGATCCATAGGGCCTCCTGCTTTGAAAATAAACATTGGCGTCGCTGGCGAAAAGGCTTTGGCAACCACGTTGGCCGAGCTGGCTCATGACGTAAAACGTCATGCGTAAAACGTGATGACCTCACGCATCACGCATCACGTTTTACGGGCTTGGCCGTCCGCTCCAAATGGGCTTGCACATGTTCATCCTTATCGGCGAGTGAGCGCTCATGACGCCTGCTTCGTAAATAGACGTTGGCGTCGTTTGCGGAGACCTTCT
>CAZDCN010000347.1:0-3791 GCA_964503945.1 uncultured Caldilineales bacterium | reverse complement strand
CCGTCGGGAATGCGGGTGACCAGGCGGGCGTCGGTGAGCGCGTAGGCGGCGAAGCTGGCGGGCGCAATGCCCATGACCCGGTCGCCTACGGACACGTGCTCGACGCCGGGCCCGGCCTCGACCACCACGCCCGCGCATTCCCCGCCCAGGGGCCCGGGATCGCCGGGGTAGAGGCCCAGCGCGTTCATCACGTCGCGGAAGTTGAGGCCCGCGGCCCGCACCTGGATGACCACCTGACCGGGGCCGGGCGCAGGTCGGGCCATGGGGCGCAGTTCCAGATTGCTGAGCTGGCCCCGCCGGGGGATTTCCAGACGCCGGGCGGACGCGCGGGCGTGGTCGCGAGCGGCGCGCTGCAGCGACAGGGGCGCGAGTCGGGCCACAAACCGGCCCTCGCTCCGCAGAGCAACGCGGTTCTCCTCCGCGTCGGCCAGCAGCTCGGCGATGAAGGCTTCGGTGACGTCTTCGCGCGCGGGCCAATCCACCAGGGTGGGGCGCAGTTCGGGGTGTTCCAGGGCCAGGGTGGCGCCAAAGCCCCACAGCGGCCCACCCGCGGCGTCCACGGGCTCATCGGCCGCGGCCTGGGCCGAGCGGGTGACCAGCCACAGCCGGGGTTTCTCGCTCCAGCCGTCCAGCAGCAGGGTCTGGGCCAGATGCAGCGCGCCGGCCAGGGCCTCGTCGCTGCGTCCATCCCCGTCCATGCCCCAGGCGTAGATCACCCCGCGCGGGGGCAGGGGATACTGGGGCTGCAACGCGGCCAGGAGGCGCTGAAAATCCTCTTTGCGCAGGGGGTTCAGGGTCCAGACACGCTGACTGGACCCAAACTCAGCCCCCGGCTTCACCAGCGCCACCTGATCGCCCCCGGCCTCCAACCCGGCCCGAACGCCCTCCAGGCGGCCCGCGTCATCCCCGAACAACAGCCACCAGCCGGGCTGAGCGCTCAGCGCGGGCGCAGCATCCAGGGGCTGGGGCCGCCATGTCAGTTGATAGAACCAATCGCCGATGTCGCGGCGGCTCAGCTCCTGCATCAGAGCCGCAGCCGCGACCGGCTGAATCTGCAAGCCTTCCACCAGGGCCAGCACCCGGCCCGAGGGGGTCAGCACCTGCACGTCGGCCAGGATGAGGTCGCCGCCCGTTTCCCGCAGGCGGGCGTGGGCCCACAGCAGGCGCTCGTCGGACGCGCCCAACACGGTGAACCGGGCCGCGCCCACGGGCAGGTAGATGCGCTCATCTTCGACAGGGTCCTGGCCCAGGGCCGCGGCCACCACGTGGAAGGCCGCGTCCAGCAGCGCCGGATGGATGAGGAAATCGCGGGGGTCGCCCGCCTCATCGGGCAGACGCAGGCGGCCCAGGGCTTCGCTCTCGCCCGACCAGGCTTCCTGCACCCCGCGAAAGGCGGGGCCGTAGCGCAGGCCGACCCGGGCCAGCCCGTCATAGAACGCAGCCATGTCCACCGGCTCGGAACACGCGTCTTGCAAGGCGCCCAGCGACAGCGCGGGAGTCGCAGCCGCCATCGAGGAAACGGACGCCGTGGCTTTCACCTTCCAGCGATCCTGCTCCGGGTCCTCCAGCGCATACACCTGCACCCCCGCGGATTCATCCAGATGCGGGGGCAGGGCCACTTGCAGCGTTGCGTCACCCTTGTCCAGCGCCAGCGCGTCCTGGAAGAAGACGTCCTTCAGGCCGCGGGCGGCGTCGCCATAGGCCCGCCGCGCGGCTGCGAGCAGCATCTCCAGAAAACCCGCGGCCGGGAAGAGCGCGTACTCGCCGATGCGGTGATCGCCCAGCCAGGGATGGCTTTCCAGCCCCGCCCGGGCCTCGAAGACCATCTCATCCAGCAGGGGGGAGCGCAACCGTCGGGTGAGGATGGGATGGTCGAGCTCGCCGGGGGTGAGCCGATCCAGCGAGACCGCGTGCCAGTAGCGCTGCCGCTGGAAGGGGTAGGTAGGTAGGTGCAGACGGCGGCGGGGATAATCCCGGTCGAAGCCCTCCCAGTCGATGGGCAGGCCCGCCAGGTAGAGTTTAGCCAGCCCGTCGAGGAGGGTGGGCCAGTCGGCCTGTTTGCGGTTCAAGGAGGCGGCCCACACCACGCCGGGGTCATCCAGCACGCGGCGGGCCATGCCCAACAGGGTGGGATGGGGCCCGACCTCCAGGAAGACGGTGGCTCCCAGCCGGGCCAGGGTCTGCATGCCCGCGCTGAATTGCACGGCCATGCGGATGTGCTTGCGCCAATATGCGGCGTCGATGATCTCGCCGGGCATGATGGCCATGCCCGTGACGTTGGAGATGATGGGGATGGCCGGGGTGCGGAATGCCATCTCCCGGGCGATGGCCTCGAACTCGTCCAGGATCGGGTCCATGAGGGGCGAGTGGAAGGCGTGGGAGACGGTGAGGGGCTGCACCCGCACGCCCTGCTCTTTCAGGGCCTGTGCCACAGCTTCCACCCGCTCGGTCTTGCCCGAGATGACGATGAGGTTGGGGCTGTTGACCCCGGCGATGGACACTTCCTGCATGTGGGGGGCGATGGCCGCGGCCACGGTGCGGATGTCGCTGAACACGGCGGCCATGCTGCCATCCCGAGGCAGCGCGCTCATGAGGCGGCCGCGGGCGGCGATGAGCTTGAGCCCATCCTCCAGGCTCATCACCCCGGCCACCACCGCGGCCACGTATTCGCCCACGCTGTGGCCGATGACGAAATCGGGCTTCAGGCCCCAGCTCTGCCACAGCTCGGCCAGGGCGTATTCGATGGCGAAGAGCGCGGGTTGGGTGTAGGCCGTGTCGTGGATGGTCTCGTCCGCGAGGTCGTCGGGGAAGAGGACGTCCAGCAGGGGGCGTTGGAGATAATCATCGAGGATGGCGGCGCAGCGATCCAGAGCGGCGCGGAAGGTGGGCTGGGTGTCATAAAGCTCCCGGCCCATGCCCGGATATTGCGCGCCCTGGCCGGTGAACAGCCAGGCGGTCAGGGGCTGTTCGCCCGAGGGGGCCCGTCCCCGATGCACGCCGGCGCCAATCTCGCCCCGCGCGGCCTGCTCCAGCCGGGCCAACAGCTCTTCCCGGTCTCGGGCCACCACGGCGACCCGCTGGTTGAAGGGATAGCGGCCGGCGTTGGCGGTGTGGGCCACGTCGCCCAGGGCCGCGTCGGGGTGCGCTTGCACCCAGGCCCGGTAGCGGGCGATGAGCTGGTCCAGAGCCTCGGGCGATTGGGCGGAGAGGGTGAGGAGGTGGGCCGTGCGCTCGGTCTGGGGCTGTTCTGTCGGGGCTTCGGGAGGTTCGGAGAGGATGATGTGGGCGTTGGTTCCGCCGAAACCGAAGGAGCTGACCCCCGCGTAGCGGGTGCGGCCTGGCTCCCGCGGCCAGGGCACGGCCATGGTCGGTATCTCGATGGGCAGTTCGTCGATGGGGATGAGGGAGTTGACCTCCCGCAGGTGGATGTGCGGGGGGATGGTCTCGTGCTGCAGGGCCAGCACGGTTTTGATGATCCCGGCCATGCCCGCGGCCGATTCCATGTGCCCCACGTTGGTCTTGACCGAGCCCACGAACACGGGATCGTCCGGCGAGCGGCCCTCCAGGGCCAGGGCCAGGCCCTCCATCTCGATGGGGTCGCCCAGGCGGGTGCCGGTGCCGTGGGCTTCGATGTAATCCAAATCTTCGGGCCCGATGCCCGCCCGCAGCATGGCTGTGCGGATGACCGCGGCCTGAGCGCGGGGATTGGGCGCGGAGATGCCCTGGCTGCGGCCATCCTGATTGACCGCGGAGCCGCGAATGACGGCCAGGATGGCGTCGCCATCCCGCTG
>CAZDCN010000346.1:0-3804 GCA_964503945.1 uncultured Caldilineales bacterium | reverse complement strand
TAATGAAAGCAACTTCCGCTCCCTCACGATCTCCAGGGGTAATCCCGCCAGCGAGGTCTTCTCCACGCCAACGAACCGCATCATGCCCAAACTGCAACTCAACGACCCCCTCGCCCGTTATCAGCGCCAGATTATTTTCAACGGCCTGGGCGCGGACGCGCAGCAGAAGCTCCTGGCCAGCCGCGTCGCCATTGTCGGCTGCGGGGCCACCGGCTCCTCCCTGGCCAATCTCCTGGCCCGGGCGGGCGTGGGCTTCCTGCGCCTCATCGACCGGGATTTCGTGGAGATGAACAATCTCCACCGCCAGATGCTCTACGACGAGCGGGATGTGGCCGAGGGCGCGCCCAAGGCCGTGGCCGCGGCCCGGCGTCTGCGCGCCATCAACAGCGACATCACCCTGGACCCCCAGGTGACGGACTTCAATCCGGGCAACGCGCTCGCTCTGCTGAAGGATGTGGACCTCATTTTGGACGGCACGGACAATTTCGAGACCCGCTATCTCATCAACGATGCGGCTTTGGAGCTGGGCCTGCCCTGGGTCTACACCGGCGTGGTCGCGTCTTACGGCATGACCACAACCCTCATCCCCGACGCGGCCGCGGAGAAAGTGGGACGGGAGGCCACGCCCTGTCTGCAATGCATCCTGGGCCCGGAGCCGCCCACGGGCGGGCCCACCTGCGACACCGCCGGCGTCATCGGCCCCATCGTCTCTCTCATGGCCTCCATCAGCGCGGCCGAGGCCATGAAGCTGCTCACCGGCCAAGGGGACATCAACCGGGGGATGATCACCGTGGACCTGTGGGACAATACCTTCGAGCAGTTCGGCATTGCCGGGCGCAATCCCGAATGCCCGGCCTGCGGCAAGGGGGAGCGACGCTTTCTCAACGCGGACGCAGGCAGCCGCACCGCGGTGTTGTGCGGCCGCAACGCCGTGCAGATCCACCATCCCGGCGCCCGCGTCTCCCTGACCGACATCGCGAAGCGATTGCAGCCCCTGGGCCAGGTGGAGGTGAACGCGTATCTGCTGCGGGCGCACATCGACGGCTATGAGATCACCCTCTTCCCCGACGGCCGGGCCATCATCAAGGGCACGGAAGACCCCGATCTGGCCAAAAGCCTCTACGCGCGCTATGTTGGCGCGTGATGGCATTTGGCGCCCCATGCGTTTTTAATGAGAGAAAATCATGCCTGAAGTGACCCTCGACATCCCCAAAGACCTTTATCGTCGCGCTCAACGACTCGCCCGAAAACGCCAGCAAGAGATTCAGGAACTTCTGGTGGAATCTATCGTGCTGGAAGATGATAGTCTGGATTGGACTACTCCATCCGATGTGGATGGGGAATCGGCATGGAGCGAAGAACGCGCGTTCCAACGATTGCATCCCCAATTGGTTGAACGTTATCCTGGCCAGTTCGTAGCTATCTTGGGCGGCCAGGTCGTGGATCATGATGCCGACCAGATCACCCTCTATCGTCGCGTGAAAGCGCGTTTTCCCGGGCGTTTCGTGCTTCTTGCCCAGGTGTCAGACCGGCCAGTAGAGGAATACATCTTCCGCTCTCCTCGAATTCCTGAGACGCCATGATAATCACGTTTCAGTATGACAATTCCTACAATCCATCCATGCCGGTCATCCCGGTGACACTGGTCTCGGTGGATGATGATCAAACGGCATCGGAGCCGATTGAGGCTATAGTTGACTCTGGGGCGGATGGCACAGTGATTCCAATTGCTTACCTGAAAACAATCCAGGCCCCCATGGTGCGTAAGGCCCGCCTCCGGGGAATTACGGGAGTAGGCATTTGGGCGGATATCTATCTGGTTTCGATGCGGATCGGACCTTTGAAATTGAGCGGAATTCGGGTAATAGCCAGTCCCGGCGCTGAAGCCATCCTGGGGCGCAATGTGTTAAACCAACTTGTGCTTGGGCTTAACGGCCCGGCGGAATCGGTGGAGTTGCACGTCGATGGCTGAGCCTCACGTCGCGGGCAGGGTGAAGTAAAAAGTCGAGCCGTTCCCCACCTCGCTCTCCACCCAGATGTCGCCGCCCATGGCCCGGACAATGGCCTTCACCAGGAACAACCCCAGGCCCGCGCCCTGGGCCTGGCGCCGCAGGCTGGAATCCACCCGGTAGAAAGGCTCGAAGATGGCCTCCATCTCCTCTTCGGGGATGCCCACGCCCTGATCCCGCACGAAAACCTTCACCCGATCCCCCTCTCGTCGGGCGCCCACCACGATCTCGCCGCCCTTCGGCGAATACTTCACCGCATTGCCGATGAGATTGTCGAAAACTTGACGTAAACGCCGGTCATCCGCCTTCACCAGGGGCAGTGCCTCGGGGAAATCCAGGGCAAATCGATGGTCCCGGCTTTGGGATTGAAAGCGCGCCACCGACTTGCGCGCGATCTCGACCAGATCCACCGGCTCCAGCCGCAATGACAGCGCTCCCGCCTGAATGCGCGACGCATCCAGCAGATTGTCGATGAGCTCCGTCAGCCGGTCCGCCTCCTCCACGATGATCTGGCCGCTCTCCCGAATGAACTCGGGGTCCAGCGCCACGTCCTTTCGGGCCAGGGTGCCCGCATACCCCTTGATGATGCTCACCGGGGTTTTCAGCTCGTGGGAGATCACCGAGATGAAGGTGGATTTCAGCTCCTCGGCCTCGCGATAGCGGGTGATATCCACAAAGGTGACGATGATGTTCACCAGATTGCCGTCGCCGCCGAACAAGGGGGCGTAGCTCACGCCCACGGTGACGCGCTTGCGCCCGGGCCGCAGGATATCCCCCTCGCCATAGATGACCTGGCGCGTGGGAGGCGGGGGCGCGCCCCGGGTCAGGCAAAGATGCTCCCCGGTGACATTTTCCAGCTTCAGCACATCCGCGCAATGCTTCCCCCGCGCCTCCTCCGTCGACACGCCCAGCAGCTTCGATAACGCCCGATTGATGATCTCCACACGCATGCCGGGGTCGAGGATCATGATGCCGTTGGGGTTGTTCTCGATGATGGCTTCCACCCGGGCCTTTTCCGTGCGCAACTGCTCCACCTGGCGGGCGTTGCGCACCGCCACCGCGGCCTGATCCGCGAAATCCCGCAGCAACATGCGGTCGCCCGGCGTGAAGGCCATGGCGCCCGACCGGAACAGGAAAATGCCTCCCACCACATCCTCATCCTCCAACACCAGCGGCAGGGCGATGACCTGCTCCTGAGGCGCCTTCACAACCTCATTCACCAACTGCAGCTGACGTCGCAGCTCCTCCTCCGACCAGAACTGGGCCACCGGGCGTTTTTGGGCCAGATAGGGGGACAGGATTTCGAACACGGCGGTGGGCAGATGGTAGCCCGTGGTGATGCGCAGCGCGCCGGTTCGGGTGGTGAGCGCGATGTAGCCGAAATCCGCGCGCACCAGCTCCGCGGCGTAGCCGAGGATGGTGCGCAACAGGGTGGAGAGATCGGGGCTGGAGGCGAAGATGCGGGTGATCTCCAGCAGGGCCTCTAGCTGCTGCTGACGATATTCGGAATAGAGAGAAAGGCTCATGGGCGGAATGAAAAAAGGTCGGGGAAAGCGACGAAGCTGGGACACCTGATATTCTATCACGTCCGTGCGAAATTGACGGCGGCGCGGGCGCGCGTTACAATTCAACTACAGCATGAATCCTCTTCATTCCCCTTTCGCTCCCCTGCCCCGACCGCGGCGTTCCTGGCCCGCGCGCTGGCTTGGGCTCCTTGCGGTCATCCTCATGGCCCTGATGATTGGCGCTTGCGGCGGGTTCGTTCCCCAGCCACAGCCCACGCCCGCGCGGCCCA
>CAZDCN010000345.1:0-3811 GCA_964503945.1 uncultured Caldilineales bacterium | reverse complement strand
TGAAAACAAACTCACCTTGAAGGTTCGGCCTCAATGCAGTATGATACGCGATGATGAAACGTTTTCTTCTAATCCCAATTCTGCTGGCCATGTTTCTCTCCCTGGCGTTCTGGACTGAGCCCGATGGCCAGCCCGCGGTCCAGGCAGCGCAAGATCGCGGCGCCGTGCGATTTGCCGTCATCGGCGATTTCGGCAGTGGCAGTCGGCGAGAAGCGGACGTGGCCCGGCTCATCGCCCAATGGCGGCCCGACTTCATCCTCACCGCGGGGGACAACCGCTACGGCTCCACCACCTACGACCAAGTCATCGGTCAGTTCTTCTGCGATTGGCTGAAGGATGCGAAACCGGGCGAGCACTGCGCGGGCGGCAACGCCTCCCGCAACGCGTTCTTCCCGGCCGCGGGCAATCACGATTACAGCGATGGCCGCGGGTTCGAAGAATATCTCAACTACTTCACCCTGCCCGGGGAAAGCTATCCCAACACGTCGGGCAATGAGCGCTACTACGACGTGGTTTGGGGCCCGGTGCATGCGTTCATCCTCAACTCCAATCCCGGCGAACCCGACGGCGTCTCCCCTGACTCCCGCCAAGGCCAATGGCTGAAAGACCAACTGGCCAGCTCCACAGCCACCTGGCAAATCATCATCCTCCATCACGCGCCCTACTCCTCCAGCTCCGCGCATGGCTCCAGCCTGTGGATGCAATGGCCTTTCGAGGCCTGGGGCGCGGATGCGGTCATCGGCGGGCATGACCACACCTACGAGCGCCTGCAGGTGGGCGGCATTCCCTACTTCGTCAACGGCGTCGGCGGCATGAGCCTTTACGGCTTCGGCGCGGCCCTGCCCGAGAGCGTCGTGCGTTACAATCGCGATTACGGGGCCATGCTGGTGAAAGCGGATGACGCCCGCATCACCTTCCAGTTCGTCAATCGCCGGGGCGAAGTCATCGACCGCTACAAACTCCCAGCGGCTGTGCCCGCGCCTGAGCCCGCGCCCGGCTTCCGCCGGACATGGACCACCTCCTGGTCTGCGGTTCAGATCGAGGAAGTGGATGGGGGATGGAGCGTGTCGGTGTGTCTCTTTCCCCGAGTGGTCGGTCGGGCCTTCTGCCTGCGCCGCCTCATCGCCCGCTAGCGCCGACGCCACGCGATGAACAGGGGGATAGGCAGCAGCCAGAGCGCGCCCAGGCAGGGCAGTGTGAAGGGCGGTGGCGGATTTGCGTTGACCGGACGAGGCGTTGCCGCGGGCGTGGCGGTGGACGAGGACGTGGCGGTGGCGGGCGGGGATGCCGTGACCTGCCCGCTGGAGGTCGGGGTGGGTGACGGGGTCGCGCCAGAATAGTTGGGCGGAGGCGGGTAGGTGGCGATGGGCCATGGCGTGGGCGTGTTCATGCTCGACCGGGGCGCGCCCAGCCATTCCGCCCAATCCGCCTGAAACGTCCCCATGTCCACGCCCAGCGCCTCGGGGAAAGCCTTCTTGGTGGGCAGACCCGCTTTGTAGGCGGCCAGCAGCCGGGCCAATCCCTCCTCCCCATACGTTTCCACCAGATAAGTGACCGCAGACCAACCTTCGGCATAGCCCAACGCGACACGCTCTTCGTCATGTTTGCCGAAGCCGTCCTCCAGCGAGGTGAGGGGGATGAGTTTGCCCTCGCGTACGGCCTCCTGCACCAGCGCCTCCGCATCCTCTCGGGTGATAAACTCGTTGAATTGCGCGACGCCTTCATTCAACCACACGGGAACGGGCGCGCGGGGATTGTACGCGGCCTGATGCAGGTACAGATGGGATATCTCGTGCGGAACGACCGCCTTCAACCAGTAGTCATCAGGGGTTTGCGAAGTGACGATCTGGGTGGTGACGCCGATGTCGGGAAACGCCTCGCCGCCGATCCAGTCCAACCCCAGGCTGTGCCAGGCCTGGAACTCCTCCCGACTGTTGTACACCACCAAATGAATGGGAATGGTCAAATCCACGCCGAAAAGGCGTCGCTGACGACGAATGGCTTCCTGAGCGATCTCGAACACCGCGTTGCCAAAGGTCGCAGGCTTGTCGTGCCACAGAACAACCAGATCATCAGTCTCCAGGCGCTGCCACTGAAACCGGATGTCTTCATAGACCACGCGTTGAGGTTCGCTCTCATGCCAGACGCCATCCTCATCCATAGTCCGCCAGCTTACGAGCATCGGCGTCCAAGGGGGAATGGTGATGTCGGACGTATCCCATGTATAGGTCAGGCTCACCTCGCGGGCCGATTCCATCTCCAGCTTCACACGGGTGACGTTTTCCAGGCCCAGGTAGGCGTCGATGGCGTAGCGAAATTCAGCCTCGACCAGCATCGGGCCGGGACTAGCAACCCGCGTAGAAAAAGCGATACGGTCGGGATAATCGTTGACAACCTGCGTAGGCGCGAACGTAGGGCTTTCCTGCCCGCGGGCGCTGGGAACAACTCCCAAAAAGAGGAAGGCCGTCAGGATCGCGATCCAGAGGCCGCGTCTGGAGAAAATGGTGGATGGTAATGTTGTGAATGCGGTCATCATTGGCAATTGTAGCGCGATGATGATTTCACCGCAATCGGGTGAGGCACGGGCACTCATCCGGGCTGGGCGCTTCCTTGGCCTATTTCCCCGGGATACGGTAAGATAAATCCATGGCTGATCCCATCATCGATCCCAACGCCCTGCCCGACATCCCCCTGGAAGACCGAGGATACGGCTACCTGGTAGGCACCGAGCTGTTCCTGGTGCGCCACGGCCAATCCATGACCAACATCTTCACCAATCTGGTGTCCTATGACCCCAACCTGACCGCGCTGGGTTGGGCCCAGGCTTTGCGCGTGGGCGAGTATATGGCCCGAGAGCTGCCTGTGGACGTGGTCATCAGCTCGCCGCTGCGTCGGGCCCACAGCACCGCCCTGGCCGTGGCCCACGCCCAGGGCCTGGAAGTCATCGAGATGGCGGGGCTTGAGGAATTCTTCGCCGCGTTCTACGATGAGATGCCATTGCATCACCCCACCCGCCCCTGGTGGGGCCGCACCGACTGGTCGCCCACCAGCGAACAAGCGCCCGGTTTCACCGCATTTCGCGACCGGGTGCTCAACGCCCTAGCCGAGATCCTGGAGACCTGGGCGGGCAAGCGCATCTGCGTGGTCAGCCACGGCGGTACCATGGGCGTCATCACCGCGGCCATGGTGGGGTCGCAGCAGCTTTCGGTGTGGCAGCACAACACGGGCGTCAGCCACTTCCTCTGGCCCGAATGGAAACGCTGGATGGTCATGTTCATCAACCGCCGGGAGCATCTGCTGGACCTGAATCCCGACGATTATCCCCATCCGCCCGAGACCGAGCCCGCGGAAGGGGAATTCTACCGCATTCCCGAGGGACTGATCCAATCCTGGTCCGATCTGCCCGCGCATCCCCGGCTGGCCTTCCTCAGTAACCGTTTGCGCCGCTCCGACCGCATCCTCTTCATCCAACCGCCCGACCCCCTCACACCCTTGCGGGTGAGCCTGCGCTCCCGCGGCGCGGTCATCCTCAGCGACGATCTCTTCCTGCTGGAGGCGGGGGAACTGCGCCGGGCCGTGCTCAACGCCAACCACATCCGCTACCAATATCTCTTCCTGCCCCTGCCCTATCCCGACGCCCATTTCGACTACGTGGTCATCCCCCGCGACTGCCGCCAGGTGGATGAGGCAGAGATCGCGCGGGTGGTGAAAGAGATTTCTGGCGTAATCCGGTATTGAGCTATCTGGCCTCCGACGTCCCAATTCCGGTGACGGAGCGATCGCCAGGGGCAGGCGGTAAGTGAGGCTGCGC